>JAKAGN010000237.1 GCA_021815525.1 Deltaproteobacteria bacterium | reverse complement strand
TGTGGGCGGAACCCCCGCGGACGTCTTTTTCGCGGTGGTCTTGACCGAGGAACTGATGCGCTGCACCTCCGCCGGGCTCGTGGCGAGCCTGGGGAGCCACGGCATCGCGCTCCCCCCAATCGTGCGGCACGGAACGCCCGAGCAGAAGAAGCGCTTCGTGGAGCCGGTCCTTAGGGGCGAACGCATTTCAGCCCTTGGAATCACGGAGCCCTCCGGGGGAAGCGATGTCGCCAACATTCAGACGACGGCAGTGCGGGAGGGCGATTTTTACGTGGTGAACGGCTCAAAAACCTTCATCACCTCGGGCGTCCGGGCGGATCAGCTAACCTGCGCGGTGCGCACCGGCGGCCCGGGCCATACCGGAATCAGCTTTCTGGTCATCGAGACGAACACGCCCGGCTACAAGGTGGGCGCCAAATTGAAGAAGATGGGCTGGTGGGCCTCGGACACCGCGGAAATCTTTTTCGACGACTGCCGGGTCCCGGTCGAAAACCTGATCGGCGCGGAAAACCAGGGCTTTTACATCATCATGGAAAATTTCCAGACCGAACGCCTCTCGCTGGCGGTAATGGCCAACATGACCGCCGAGATCGCGTTAAATGAGGCCCAGAAGTACTCCAAGGAGCGCCACGCCTTCGGAAAGCCCCTCTCGGGCTTCCAGGTGACCCGTCACAAGCTGGCAGACATGGCCACCTTGGTCACCGCCAGCAAGGAATTCACCTACCGCGTGGCCACCCAGATCGACGCGGGCCGGAACATGGTGAAGGAGGTCAGCATGGCCAAGAACTTCGCCTGCCAGGTGGCCGACAAGGTGACCTACGACGCGGTCCAGATATTCGGCGGCTCGGGCTACATGCGCGGCACGCCGGTGGAGCGCCTCTACCGCGACAACCGCATCCTCTCAATCGGAGGCGGAACCCAGGAAATAATGAAGGAAATCATTTCGAAATTGATGTGACGCCTGTCTAAAAACGCGATCTGCTGTGTCACGCTTCAAAGCCGATTTCGGTCACGTACAGAAGAGTACGCTCCCTCTCGGCTTTTCGCGTTCCTTGCATCTCATCGTTTTTATCCAGGCTTCGCCGTGCCTTTTCCAATGGCAAGAATGGCGGGCTTCCGATGGCTTTTCCACAAGGCGGTAGGGGCTTGACTCCGGGGGCCGGGTGGAGCAAAAAGGGGCGGCCGGGCATGGCCCGGTGTACTCCAAACGGGATTTTTAAAAGGAAATGGAAGAAAAAGACATCCGCTTCGTGGACGGGCACCTGCATCTCGACATCGCGGCCGTAAAGGACCCCGGCCGGGCGTCGTGGCTTGCGGAGAAGGGGTGCCTGGCCGTGTCCTGGGCCTTCGGGCTAAAGGTTTTGAGCAAGGCGGCCCTCGAAGTCTACCTTGTGGCCCAGGAGCGGGTCATGGCGCGGCTGGCGGCCGAGGGCCTGGCGGTGCGCTTTCTTACCGGGGTGCACCCTCGGAACATCCCGGCCGACTTCGTGCGTGAGGCCGTGCCGGGCCTGCTGCGGCCGCACCTTGCCCACCCCCTGTGCGCGGGAATCGGCGAGATAGGCCTCGAAACCGGCTCCGAGCGTGAGAAAGGCATCCTCGCGGCCCAGCTTACGCTGGCCGGAACGGACATGGCGCGCGGCAAGGTTATAGGCATCCACACGCCGCGCGGGGACAAGGACCGGATCACCGCGCAGCTTCTTGATTTTATGGAGGATTTTCCGCTGGACAGGAATCGCGTGGTGATGGATCACGCCTCTCCCTCCACCATCGGCGCGATCCTGGAGCGCGGCTACTTCGCGGGAATAACCCTAAGCCCGGTGAAGACGAGCCCCGCCGAGCTTGCCGCCATGCTGGAGACCCACGCGTTAAAGGCCGATCGCATCATGGTGAACACCGACTCGGGGCTCGAGTTCCACGAGGACCTTTTCAGCCTTCTCTCCTCGGGTCTCCTGCCGGATGAGGTCCTAAGGAAGATCACGCGGGACAACGCCCTGGCGTTCTATGGCCTTGCCTGAGCCGCGCCGTTGCGGGACGCTTTTTCCTGAATCAGGATATCCGCTTCAATTTCAACAAGTTGCACCACATACGTTCAGAAAATGAACGTTCAATTTTTGAACGTTCATTTTCTGAACGCTTCCAACAGCCTGATAATCAAGACTAAAAATTTATGAAATCCAACAAGACCTTGCGCCCCATCAGCCCAGCACGGTCTTGAGATATTTGCCGGTGTGGGAGGCAGGGCTCTTGGCCACCTCTTCGGGGGTGCCCACGGCCACGATCTCGCCGCCCGCGTCGCCGCCCTCGGGGCCTAGGTCTATGAGCCAGTCGGCGGATTTCACCACATCGAGGTTGTGCTCGATGATGACCACGGTGTTGCCCATGTCCACGAGGCGGTTGATGACGGAAAGGAGGCGTTCCACGTCGGCGAAGTGCAGGCCCGTGGTGGGCTCGTCCAGAATGTAGACGGTGCGGCCGGTGCCGCGCTTGGATAGCTCGCGCGCAAGCTTTATGCGCTGGGCCTCGCCGCCGGAAAGTGTGGTGGCGCTCTGGCCCAGGCGGATGTAGCCCAGGCCCACGTCGGAGAGGGTGGCGAGCTTCTCGCGTATGGCCCCCACGCGTTCGTAGAAGCTAAGGGCCTGGTCCACGGTCATGTCCAGCACCTGGGCGATGTTCTTGCCCTTGTAGCGCACCTCCAGGGTCTCGCGGTTGTAGCGCCTGGCGTGGCAAACGTCGCAGGCCACGTAGACGTCGGGAAGAAAGTGCATCTCGATCTTTATGATGCCGTCGCCGGCGCAGGCCTCGCAGCGGCCGCCCTTGACGTTGAAGGAGAAGCGCCCCGGCTTGTAGCCCTTGGCGCGGGCGTCGGCGGTGCGGGCGAAAAGCTCGCGGATGGGGGTGAAGAGGCCCGTGTAGGTGGCGGGGTTGGAGCGCGGCGTGCGGCCGATGGGGTCCTGGTCGATGTGGATGACCTTATCCACGTGCGTCAGGCCCTCGATCCCGGCGTGGGCCCCGGATGGCACGCGGTGCCGGTGCAGGTGCTGGGCCAGCGCCTTGTGGAGGGTCTCGATGACCAATGTGGATTTGCCGGAGCCCGACACGCCGGTCACGCAGATGAAGCGGCCGAGGGGGAACTCGGCGTCGATGGATTTCAGGTTATTTGCGGAGGCCTTCCTGATGACGAGGCTCCCCCGGCGGGGCTTGCGGCGGCCGGCGGGGATTTCGATGGATTTTTTTCCCGAAAGATACTGCCCGGTGAGCGAATTTTCGTCCGCCAGCATGTCCTTGGGTTCTCCCGAGAACACCACGTGGCCGCCCGCCTCGCCCGCGCCGGGGCCCATGTCTATTATGTGGTCGGCGGCAAGCATTGTCTCGGCGTCGTGCTCCACCACGAGAACCGTGTTTCCCAGGTCCCGGAGCCGGAGGAGCGTGGTCAGGAGCCGCTGGTTGTCACGCTGATGGAGGCCTATGCTGGGCTCGTCCAGCACGTAGAGGACGCCCGTGAGGCCAGAGCCGATTTGCGTCGCAAGCCGTATGCGCTGCGCCTCGCCGCCCGAGAGGGTGGATGCGGCCCGGTCCAGGGTGAGGTAGTCGAGGCCCACGTCGGCCAGAAAGCCAAGGCGTTCGCGGATTTCCTTCAGGATGCGCTTGGAGATGGCCGCTTCGCGCTCCGTAAGCTCCATCCCCTCGAAGAAGGCCAGGGAGCCCTTCACCGAAAGCGCCGTGACCTCGAATATGGCGCGGCCGTTCACGCGAACCGAGCGCGAGGCGGGGGTGAGCCTCGTCCCGCCGCAGTCGGCGCAGGGCGCGAAGGTCATGTAGCGCTCGATCTCCTCGCGGCTCCACTGGCTGCCGGTTTCGGTGTAGCGGCGCGCAAGCTTGGGGATCAGGCCCTCGAAGGGCTTCTGGTAGGTGAAGCGGCGGCCGTTCTTGTCGAAGTGGAAGGTGATGGCCTCCCCCTCCGAGCCGTAAAGGAGCGCTTTCTTGAAGGCCTCGGGGAGGTCCTTGAAGGGGGTTTCCACGCTCACGCGGTAGTGACGGGTTAGGCCGTCCAGAAACTCGAAGAAAAACATGGAGTTGCGGTTGGCCCAGGGCGCCACCGCCCCCTCGCGGAGGCTAAGCTCCTGGTTCGGGACCACAAGCTCGGGGTCGATCTCCATGCTGGCGCCTAGCCCCCCGCAGCGGGTGCAGGCGCCCTGGGGCGAGTTGAAGGAAAAGGACGCGGGCGTAAGCTCCGGCACGCTGATTCCGCACACGGCGCAGGCGGATTTTTCCGAAAAGAGGATGGGCTCCTTTCCGGCCTGCCGCACCGTCACGAAGCCGCCTCCCTGGCTCATGGCCAGCTCCAGCGAGTCCGCCAGGCGGTTCCGCACCCCCTCCTTCACCACGAGCCTGTCCACCATCACGGCGATGTCGTGCTTCTGGTTTTTCGAAAGCTCCGGCGCGCTGTCCAGTTCAAAGGTCTCGCCGTCCACCACCACCCTGGCGAAGCCCTCCTTCAAAAGCCTTGCGAAGAGCTTTTCCTGCGCTCCCTTGCGGTCAGTAACCAGGGGCGCGAGGATTTCGATCCGGCTTCCCGTAGGCAACCCCATCACGCGGTCCACCATCTGGTCCACCGAAAGCGAGCTTATGGGCCGCCCGCAGTTGGGGCAGTGGGAAACGCCGATCCGCGCGTACAAAAGCCGCAGGTAGTCGTAGATCTCCGTCACCGTGCCCACGGTGGAGCGCGGGTTGTGGCTCGCGGTCTTCTGCTCGATGGCGATGGCGGGCGACAGCCCCTCGATGACGTCCACGTCGGGCTTGTCCATGCGCCCCAGAAACTGCCGGGCGTAGGTGGACAAGGACTCCACGTAGCGGCGCTGCCCTTCGGCGTACAAGGTGTCGAAGGCCAGAGTGGACTTCCCCGAGCCCGAAAGGCCCGTCACCACCACCAGCCGGTTCCGGGGGATGGTGACGTCCACGTTCTTCAGGTTGTGCTCCCGCGCGCCGCGGATCTTGATGACGTCCTGGGACAATAAACCCCCTTTTACGGAATAAAAGGATTCGCGGGGGGAGGGGAAGGGGAAAACCTTTTGCGCGCAAAAGGTTTTCCCCTTCC
>JAKAGN010000236.1 GCA_021815525.1 Deltaproteobacteria bacterium | reverse complement strand
GAACGACGTGATCCAGGAGGCCCGGGCCAAGGTCAACGCCATCCGCGGCGATCTTCCGGAGGGCATCGAGGACCCCATTCTCCAGAAGCTCGATTTCGGCGCCATGCCGGTGGCCTCCCTTGCGGTTCGCTCCGACACCATGAGCCCCGTTGCCCTTTCCACCTTCGTGGACAAACGTATCAAGCAGCGACTGGAAAACATCCCCGGCGTGGGCAAGGTCGATCTGGTGGGTCTTTCCAAGCGCGAGGTGAACGTCGTCATAGACCGCAAGCGCATGGAAGCCCTCGGGATGGGGATCAACGAGGTCATCTCGGGGCTCCAGTCCGAAAACGTTAACACCCCTCTGGGCGCGCTGAAACGCGGCGACGCCGAATACCCGCTGCGTATCTCCGGAAAGCCCAAGGACGTGGCGGAATTTCCCGACATGGTGATCGCCTCGAGGGCGGGCCGCCCGGTACGCCTCGGGGAGGTGGCCAACGTGGTGGACGGGATGGAGGAACAAACGTCCCTGGCCCAGTCGGACCGGGAGCCCGCCATCGGCATAGACATCCTTAAGCAGACCGGCGCCAACACTGTGGAGGTGGTGGACCTGGTCAAGAAAACCGTGGCGAAGCTTCAAGCCGAGCTTCCGCCCGGCGTCACCATCAAAGTGGTGCGGGACGGCTCCATCTTCATCAGGGACTCCGTCGAAGACGTGAAGCAGACCATGATCCTGGGAGGCATCCTCACGGTATTCATCGTGTTCTGCTTCCTAAGCTCCTGGCGCTCCACCGTCATCACCGGCATAACGCTTCCCATCTCGGTCATAAGCTCGTTTTCCGTGATGTATTTTCTGGGCATGACCCTAAACATCATGACCCTGATGGCGCTATCCCTGGCCATAGGGCTTTTGATAGACGACGCCATCGTGGTGCGGGAAAACATCGTGAGGCACCTGGAGCGAGGCAAGGACCATTTCCAGGCCTCGCGCGACGGCACCAACGAGATCGGCCTCGCGGTCATGGCGACGTCCTTTTCGGTCATCGCGGTGTTCGTGCCCGTGGCCTACATGAAGGGCATCATCGGCCGATTCTTCTTCTCCTTCGGCATCACGGTGGCCTTCGCCGTGGCGGTTTCGCTTCTGGTGTCCTTCACCATGGACCCCATGCTGTCCTCCCGCTGGTACGATCCAGACATTCACCGCAAGCTCGGAACCGGAAACTTCGTTTACCGGATGCTGGATTACTTCAACGGCGGCTTCAACAAGCTGGGGGAATTCTACAAGAAGATGATCGGGGGAGCCCTTTCCCATCGCCTGCTGGTGGTGGGCTCGGCCTTGGCCGCTTTCGTGGTGGGCATAATACTCTTCGCAAACCTGCCCCAGTCGTTCCGGCCCGATTCCGACCAGTCGGAGTTCCAGCTGACATTCACCACCGCTCCCTACGCCTCCCTCAAGGAGACCAGCAACCGCCTGAACGCGGTCTTGAACGTTCTTTATTCCTTCCCCGAGGTGGAGCGGACCTTTTCCACCATCGGCGCCGGCGACCAGGGCACGGTGCGCGACGCCTCCGTCTACGTCAGGCTCGTGGACAAGAAAAAACGCAAGCGCACCCAGTTCCAGATGGAGGACGCGGTCCGGGCGAAGCTGGGGACGGTTGCCGGAATAGACATGACCATCAAGAGGGTGGGCGACACCGACACCCGCAAGCCCGTCATGGTGGGCATCCGGGGGCCCGACCTCGATGTGCTGAAAGGGCTAGCCGCGCAGCTCAAGCAGGGAATGCTCACCATTCCAGACCTTGAGGATGTCACGGCAAGCCTCGAGCACGATATCTCCGAGGTGCGCATGACGGTGGACCGGGAAAAGGCCCTGGCCTCGGGCCTGAACACCGCCGCCATCACCAGGACGGTTTCAGCCCTGGTGGGCGGCTATGCCGTAACCACCTACGAGGACGAAGAGGGCGACGCGGTGAACGTGCGGGTGCGCCTGCCGGAATCCGAAAGGGAAAACCCCAATCAGGTTGGAGCCTTGCGCCTGACCGTGCCGCAGCAGAACGGCTCCGTGGCGCTCCTGCCCCTTTCGGCCTTCGTGAGCTACAAGCAGGAGCCCACGCCCTCCGAAATCACCAGGCAGGAGCTAACCCGGCAGGTGTCGGTGGAGGCGAGCCTGGGAGGCGGCCTGGCCTTGGGCACCGCCATGAACGAGGTTAAAAAGAAGGTGGCGGACTTGAAGCTCCCCCCCGGCTACAACGTCTATTATCTGGGCGAGGCCGAGCAGATGGCGGAGTCCTTCGGATACATCTACGAGTCCCTGGCTCTGGCCATCATCTTCGTGTACCTGATCCTGGCTGCCCAGTTCGAAAGCTTCATCGACCCCTTCGCCATCATGTTCTCGCTGCCGCTTTCCATAGTGGGCATGGCCGGAATGCTCTTTCTCACCCACGACACGCTCTCCATCATGAGCCAGATCGGCCTCATCATGCTCATGGGGCTCGTCACGAAAAACGCGATCCTGCTCATAGACTTCACCAAGCAGATACGCGCCCTCGAGCCCGCGTGCTGCCCCTCAGAGGGAAAAGAGGTTCGGGAGGAGATACGGCGCGTGCGTAAAAAGGCCCTCATCATGGCGGGCGCCATACGGCTTCGGCCCATAATGATGACCACCCTCGCCATGATCTTCGGCATGCTCCCGCTGGCGTTCGCCCTGGGGCCGGGAGCGGAGATGCGCGCCCCCATGGCCCGGGCCGTGGTGGGGGGGCTCATAACCTCCACGCTTCTCACCCTTATCGTGGTGCCCGTGGTCTATACCATCCTGGACGATCTCGTGATACTCTACAGGACCTGGCGGCCCAAGCGCCGTCCCGAGGATTTTTCCGCGCCCGGAGAGGGCGAAGCCGCCGATGTTCACGGGAGGCGCCCATGAGACCAGCCCAAACAAAGACAGAACCAGGAATTCGGACGAAAATGATCACTCGGAAAATCATCATAACGGCGATTCTCGCGGCCTTTCTCGCGCTTCCGGCCGCGCCCGCACTGGCCCAGGACCCGGCTCCCGCGGCCGGGTCTCCGGCCTCGCCTTCTTCCCTCACCCTGGATGAGGCCTGGAACGTGGCTCTGGCCCACAACAAGGACATCCGCGCCGCCCGTGAGTACGCAAACAAGGTCCGCGGCATCTACGTGGAGGCCAGGGCAACGGCCCTTCCCCACTTCAAGCTGTCGGGCGGCTACACCCGTGACAGCGACGAAAGCCAAAAGGCCATCGGCGGGCCCTACATGCCCACCACCTACGCCAACAGCAGCGCCATCGTGTCGGTGGACCAGGTGCTCTTCACCTGGGGCCAGGTGGGGGCAGCCATTCGGGGCGCCAAGGTGGGCCTCGCCACCGCCGACGACGAGCTGCGTCTATACCGGCAGTCGGCCCTGAAAGACGTTTCCGAGGGCTTCTGGGACGTGGTCCTGGCCCGCGAAATGGCCGGAATCGCCCGGGAAAACCTGACCCAGAAGGAACGGCACTTAGACGCCGCCCAAAAGCGCTACCAGGCCGGCCTAGCCACCGATTACGACGTGCTGGCGGCCCGGGTGGCCGTGGAAAACGCCCGGCCGGACGTTATCCGCACCGAAAATGCCGTGGTTACGGTGCGCCAGCGCCTGGGCTTTCTCCTGGGGGTTGACGGCGCGGCCGTGGACGCCGCTGGGTCCCTGGCCCAGGACGTCACCGAGTGCGCCATGAGCTGCGACGACGCCTACGCTTACGCCCTGGCCCACCGGCCGGAAGTGGCATCCATCAACCACCGGGTGGGCATGGCCAAGGAGTACGTCACCGTCATCTCCTCGGCCGACAAGCCCCGCATCGATCTTCACGCCGAGTACGGCTGGAAGGGCATGGAGGCCATAGGCACCAGCACGGATGCCTGGGCCGCCGGCGAGTACGCCATGGCCGGAGCTTTCCTCACCTTCCCCTTCTTCGACGGCTTGGTCACCCGCGGCAAGGTGGCCCAGGCCAAAAGCGACGAGGAAACGCTCCGTATCCAGGCCGAAAAGCTGAAGGATTCCCTGCGCCTTTCGGTCACCACCTCCATCGCGGCGGTCCATGAGGCCGCCCAGATCGTGAAGTCCCTCGAAGGCACCGTGAGCCAGGCCGAACGCCTCCTGGCCATGGCCGAAAAGGGCTTCGACCTGGGGGTCAAGACCCGCCTCGACGTGGAGGACGCCGAGCTCGCCCTGATGCAGGCCAAGGGCGGCCTCGCCAAGGCCCGCCGCGACTACCTGGTCTCCAGGGTCGACTTCCTCTGGTCCATCGGCGCCCTGGGGGAGGAAATGAAGTAAGGAGAGGATTTGCGTGGGAGAGTGGAAGGTGGACCCTTTTTGGAAAAAGGGTCTCCCCTTCCCCCCTCCCCCGCACCCCCTCCCCCTAACCCCTCCTAAAAATTTTCAATTCTTAAGAGCTGATTTACCTCCCCGGGCAATTTGAATCGGCTTTTAAAATCGAATTCCGAACGGGACAGGACTCAAGGCAAGAGGCTTCTAATGCATTACGAGGGTAACATCATACGGCCGCCAAGCGAGGCCGACAGCATACTTTTGCAGGTCACGGTGGGCTGCTCCCACAACAAGTGCACCTTCTGCGGCGCATACAAGGGCGAACGCTTCAAGATCAAGGACGACGCCGTCATCATGGAGGACATCGCCTTCGCCTCCCGCTACTGCAAGAGGCAGGACCGCCTCTTCCTGTGCGACGGCGACGCCCTCATAATCCCCCAGGCGCGGCTCCTGAAAATCCTCGATGAGATAAAACGGCAGCTTCCGTGGGTTACAAGGGTGGGCACCTACGCCAACGCCAAGGCCCTCAAGATGAAAAGCCTTCCCGAGTTGAAGGAGCTTAACGAGCACGGCCTTAAGATCGCCTACATGGGCCTTGAAAGCGGCGACGACGAAACGCTCAAGCGGGTGCGCAAGTCCGGCGACGCGGCCCTCATGATAAGGGAGGGCCGGAAGTGCCGCGAGGCGGGGATCAAGCTTTCCATAACCGTGCTTCTGGGGCTCGCGGGCAAGGAGCGCTCCATGGAGCACGCGAAGGCCACGGGAGAGGTGCTCTCGGCCATCGACCCCGAGTACGTGGGGGCCTTGATGCTGATG
>JAKAGN010000235.1 GCA_021815525.1 Deltaproteobacteria bacterium | reverse complement strand
CCCTTTCCAAAACGCCCGGGGGCGCAAACCGCACCCGGACCCCCGATATTGCGCGGGTGTGCTTCGCACACGCCGCGCGGGAGTAAGAGGGCTTCGCATTCAGCCGCTCTGCGCCTGGTAAGCCCGAAGAGTGGCGCATCGCGGGCCGTGCCGCGCCACTTCTGGGCCATCCGCAGGCTTATGCCATTAAAAGATATGTTTTCAATTGGTTAAATCCGTTCATTTTTTGAACGTTCAAAAAATGAACGCTTTGATGGGGGGAGGGAACCAAGCAGGCCGAAGCGTTCATTTTCTGAACGCACAACTCTCAATTTGCCGGAATTCAAGCAGAAAAGCACTGTGACCGCTTCCGTGCGCCGCGGCCTGGAATGCGAAGCCCTCATAAAACCTGCTCCGCGTTGCGCAGCAATGCGGAGCCATTATCGGGGGTCCGGGGGGACGTAGTCTCCCCGGCCGCCGGAGGCGCTTTTGCCTTTAAAATGGAATCAGGGGCAGCCTCCGCCCTGATCGGCCTTCCCATTGTTGGCATCATAGCCCTTCTTGGCCGCGTCCCAGCCGGGGCGCAGATCCAAGGCCCTCTTGTAGTACTCGGCGGCTGTCCCGAAGCATCCCATCTTCTCCGACACCCTGGCAAGGCCCCAGCACGCGGCGAGGTTCTGCGGCGAAGCGGAAAGCACGGCGCGGTACTCGGCGGCGGCCTCCGCGTTTTTCCCCGTGGCGGCCAGGGCCGCGGCCTTGCCCTCCCGGGCCGGGAGGAAGTCCGGCTTAAGCTTCACGGCTGTCTCGAAATGCGCCAGGGCATCCTGGGGCCGGCCGAGGGCAAGGAGCACCTGGGCCAGGTTCACGCGTAGGGCGAAATCCTTGGGATTGCGCTTGACGGCCTCGTCATAGGGTCCCAGGGAGCCTGAAAGGTCGCCCTTGCCGGTCAATACCTGGGCGAGCTCGGCCGATATTTCGCTGCGGCCCGGCAGGAGCCTTTCCGCCCGCCGGTACTCGGCAGCGGCCTCCCGGGCTCTTCCCGCCCGCGCCAGGGACCGGGCCAGCAGAAGCGCGGCCTGGCCGGAGCCGGGCTCCAACGCGGAGGCCCGGGTGAAAAGCGGAACCGCGAGGTCCGGCTTGTTGTCGTCCATATAGAGGGCCCCGAGAAGCCCCAGGGCCTCAATGGAGTCCGGCTTTTGGGCCAGCGCGCGCAAAAATAAGTCCCGTGCCTTTTCTTTTTGGCCCTGCCGTGAATCGAGACCCCCCAGCGCGACGAGGGCCGCGAAGTAGCGGGGTGCAAGGGCCAGGGCCTTTTCAAGGTGGCCGCGCGCCTCGTCCGTCCGCCCGGTTTTCATGAGAAGCCGCCCAAGGCTTACGTGTGTCTCGGCCAGGGCGAAGCGGGGGCCGTCGGCAAGGGCCCGGCGGAAGAGGCTTTCGGCCTCCTTGAGGCTCGCGGGGTCCCCCTTGTCCGCAAGTACCTCCCCCAGGCGGGTTTCGGCGAAATAGTTGCGGGGATGTACGGTCATGGCCCGGGTGAAGAGGGCCCGGGAATCCTTCCAGCAGCCGGCCTGGGCGTGGGCAAGGGCCGAAAGCCCCAGAACCAGCAAGGCCCCCAGTGTCACGGCCGCGATTCCAGCCTTGCGGGGCCGGGCCGCGCCAGAGGCAAGCTCCGCCAAGCCCCATGCCGCCGCCATGAAAAGTCCATTCTGCGGAACGTAAAGGTAGCGCTCGGCCACGGCCGCCCAATGCCCGCCCATTACGATGCCGGAGGCGGGCAGGAGGGTCCCAAGGAACCACAGTATCCCCACCGTGACAAAGGGCCTGCGTCTCGCTGAAAATACGGCGGCGTAGATCAGCGCGATGATCACCAGCACCGCGCCCAGAAGCTCCACGGCGCACAGCGAGGGAGGGAAGGGGTGGAAGGCGCAGAGGTTCTCGGGCCACAGGATCATCTCAAGGTAGCGGACAATGGCCACGGGAACGTGGGCCAGGCGCAGCGCCAGCGGCCAGTTGCCCGGAATTTCGGCCTCGAAGGCCCGGGTGCTCCAAAGGCCCATCACCACGGCCGCGCCCGAAAGAAGGAAGAGGGGGATTTTTTCCGCCAGAAGCGGCCAGATCCGCCCGCGGTAGCGGTCAAGGGGCCAGAAATCGAGGAGGAGAAGCGTGAAGGGGATGGTTACGGCCATTGGTTTTGACAAAAGCCCCAGGGCCGTGGCCAGGAAAACCGGAACCATGCGCCGCAACGAGGGTTTTTTCGCGTAAACGGCGTAGGCCGCGAGCGCCGCGAACCAGAAGAAGGTTGAAAGGAGGTTCTTGCGCTCGGAAATCCACGCCACGGTGTCGGCGTTCACGGGGTGGACCGCGAAGAGGGCCGCCGCGAAAAAGCTCGGAAACGCGCTGCCGGTCAGAAGGAATAGCGCGATGAAAAGAAGAATCGTGTTGGCTGCGTGGAAAAAGGCGTTTTCAAGATGCATGGGGCCCGGCTTAGCGCCGAAAAGGCTCACGTCCGCCATGTGGGAGAGGAGGGTAAGGGGCTGCCAGTAGGAAAAATCCGGAAACCGGAAGGCCTCCTTCACGCCCTCCGCCGACAGCCCCGAAAGGACCGCGCGGTTTCCGGTGACGTAGAGGTCGTCGTCGAAGTTCACGAACTTAAACGCGTGTGTCTGCCAATAGACGGCAAGGGGAAGGGCCGCGAGGATCGCGCACAAAACGAGAAGCCGCAACTTCGAAACGGGTTTCGACGGGGATTCGGTCACGTGGAAGCTCCTGGGAAAAAGCCTGGGCGGAGGAAAACGGCAAGGCGGGCGGATTATGGCAAAGCTTGGGTCAAAAGGCAAGGGCCGGGCGGGAAGAGGCCGGGGGGGCCGGGAAAGAGGCAATGAGCCCGAGGCCCGGCTCCGTGCCGTCTTTTTCTGTTGACAGAAAAAGTGGTTTCAAGTGTCCTCCGGAAAGCGGGGAGGGCGGGAAAATCCTTTCGGCGGAGCCTGCGTCCGAAATCCCGGCGGCCCCTTGGCGGTTTCCGGCCTCACCCGCCGGCCCGCGCCCCGCAATGCGGAAGCCGTTTCCAGGAGGCAAAAGGGATTGCATTCCAAGGATCATGAGCATCCCGTGAACGAAGAAACCATCATGGGACCACCCGGAAACGACCGGCGCTTCGTGGCGGCAATGCTGTGCCTCTCCATCCTGTGCCATGCCCTCGCCGTTCTTTTCGTGGTCATGACGCCGGCCGTTCTGTCCCGGCCGCCGGAGCGGGTCGTGACCGTGGATTTGGTGAGCCTCGCCCGGCCGCCGGCCCCGCCTCCCGCGAAGCCCGAGCCCAGGCCGCAGCAGCCGCCTGCCGAACCCGTCCCGCCGCGTTCGAGCCTGAAGCCCCCACCCGTGGCGGAGCCCGGGGAAAAGCCCCCGGAGCGGAAAAAAAACGCGGCTGTACCCGAGGAACCAGCCGCCCCGGCCCCCGCGCCCGTTCCGAGGCCCGCCCCCCCTGCTCCGGCCCGGGCCTTTTCGTCTCCGGAGCCCTCGCCGGCCGCAGCTTCCCCTTCCGCCGCCATGCCTTCCCCCGGCCCGCCGCGCCCGGCTTCCGCGCCGATTGCAAGCCCCGGCGGGGAAAACGCGGGGCCGGGAGTTCCCCTTGGACAACCCGCAGCGCCCGCCAAGGCTTCCGCTTCGTCCGGCGCCCCAGGGCCGGCCTCGCGTGTCGCGGCCGCTCAGCCCGGCCAGGGAAGCCGGAAAGCCCAGGGCGACGACGCCGGAGCAAGCCGGAAATACTTCAGCGGGGTGCGGTCGAAGATCGAACGCAACAGGGTTTATCCCGAGAGGGCCAGACGCTTGGGGATCGAAGGCAGGGTGGTGGTGCGCTTCACCATCAGGACGGACGGAAGCGTGGATGAGCTGACCATCGTGAAGGGCTCGGAAAGCGAGGCCCTGGACCAGGCGGCCCGGGACGCCGTGCGGAGGGCCTCACCCTTCGCGCCGCCGCCGGAAAGCCTCGCCGCGGCGGGACCCATAACCCTGGATGTTCCCATCCTCTTCGAGCTGCAATAGCGAAAGAAAAGCGTGCCTCCGGCGGCCGGGGGCCCAAAGCATGAAAATGGCCCGCCCCCGGACCCCCGATATTGGCGCGGCGTGTTTGCTTCGCAACGCGCCGCGCGGAAGTATGAGGGCTTCGAATCCCGACGGTCAACGATTGATGCGCCGAAGAGGGGCCAAGGGCCGGTCGCCGCGGATTATTCGAAGTCATGCGAAGCGTTCAGGAATTGAATGCCGCCGCATGCCCGTCGGGTTGGGGGGTTCTCGCGTGACGCGGGTTCACGAAACACGGCCCGCTTGCATCGAATTTCATGGGCCGGGCTTTTTCAGAAAGATTTGAAAGGCCTGGGCCGCGTTACCCTTGAAGGTGGTAACCGTGATCTCCTTTTCGGAAACTCGCTCGAAACCGGCGAAGAGGCTTGCAATGCGGCCCTCGTCGTGGTGGCGGAAAACCGAGCCGTCCGGCAGGCTGAACACGCCGTAGGGCATCCCGGGCGGCCGCGAGGCGCGGTACCTTTGACGGTTGCGCTCGTCAACCTGAATCGGGTAATCGCTCACGTACAAAATTCCGCCCGGCGTCAGCACCCGCCTTGTTTCCCGCAAAAGATCATCCTGGGCCATATCTTCCGGAATGCATGTAAGGACGGCGAAAAGGACGGCGGCGTCCGCCACTCCATCCTGGAAGGGCAGGGTCTCCCCCTGCCAGAGCCTGAGATCGAGCCCCGGGTGCTCGTTTCTTCCCCTTTCGATCATGGCGGGCGAGACGTCCAGGCCCGTGACGTTTTCGTAGCCATGCAAGGCGAGCGCTGCCACGGTGCGGCCGTAGCCGCAGCCTATGTCCAGCACTCGGGCGTTTTGCGGCACGAGCGCCGCGAAGGCCTCCCTGTCGAAGGGATGCGTGAAGGAAGCGTCCTTGGCGGCCCTGTTCCAGCAGGCGATGGGATCGGAAGTGTTTTTCAATGGATTTTGGAAGGGTGGGAGTAAAAAGGGAAGGGGAGAACCCTTTTTTGAAAAAGGTTTTCCCCTCCCCCCGGTAAAACGTTGCGCCTTAAAAGCCCGCTGAAAAACGCCGGATGCCAAGCCTGGATAAAAACGATGAAATGCAAGGAGCGCGAAAGGCCAAT
>JAKAGN010000234.1 GCA_021815525.1 Deltaproteobacteria bacterium | reverse complement strand
CCCTCGAGGCCTCGCTCTCCGTCATCGGAGACCGGATCCGGCCCGACTGCATGGTCCTCATCGAGACCACCGTGCCGCCCGGCACCACCGAGCACGTGGCCTATCCCATCATCAAGAAGGCCTTCGAGAAAAGGGGAATACCGGACGCGCTCCCGCAGCTGGCCCACTCCTACGAGCGGGTCATGCCGGGCCGCAACTACGTGGCCTCCATACGGGACTTCTGGCGGGTCTGCTCGGGCGTGAACGCCCCGGCCCGGGAGAAGGTGGTGAAGTTCCTCTCCGAGATTTTGAACGTCGAGAAGTTCCCGCTCACGGTGCTGGACCGGCCCCTCGAGAGCGAGACCGCCAAGATCGTGGAGAACTCCTACCGGGCCACGATCCTGGCCTTCCTCCACGAGTGGAGCCTTTTTTCCGAGCGCAACGGCGTGGACCTCATAAAGGTCATAAACGCCATCAAGGTGCGGCCCACCCACTCCAACATAATCTTCCCCGGACCGGGGATCGGCGGCTACTGCCTTCCCAAGGACGGCGGCCTGGGCGTCTGGAGCTACCACACGCTTTTAGGGTTCGAGGACGAGATTTTTAAAATCACGCCCTTGGCCATCGACATCAACGACACCCGGGCCCTTCACGCCGCGAGGCTCGTCCGCGACGCCCTCCGCAACATGGGCAAGATCGTCTCCGCCGCCAAGTGCGTTCTCCTTGGCGCGTCCTACCGCGAGGACGTGGGCGACACCCGCTACTCGGGCTCGGAGATCATAGTCCGCAAGCTCACGGAGATGGGCGGCGAGGTTGTGGTCCACGACCCCTATGTCAAGCACTGGTGGGAGCTTGAGAAGCAGGAGACCTACCCGGCCCCGGGGCACTCCTGGTCGCGCTTCTTCCGCAACCAGGAGAAGGTGGGCGAGACCCTTGTGGAAAAGGACCTATCGGAGGCCCTCTCGGGCGCGGACGCCGTTATCTTCGCGGTGCGGCACGCCCCCTACCTCGCCCTTTCTCCCGACGAGGTGGTGAAAATGACCGGCCGCCCGGTGGCCGTCCTGGACTGCTTCGGAATCCTGGACGACGACAAGATCCGCCGCTACTTCGAGCTGGGATGCGAGGTCAAGGGCATGGGCAGAGGCCACGTCAAGCGCATTAAGGACGAGGTTGTGAAGAAGTAAGGGAGCGCGGCTTCCCGAAAACGCGATCCGGGCCAGGCCGTCCACAAGCGCGATCCGCTGTGTTGCGCTTCACCTCCCGACTCGGTCACGTGCGAACAGCACGCTCCCTCGCGTTCGGTTCGCGCGCCTTGCGGCTCATCACTTGTGATCGGCCTGGCCGGAGCTGCGATAGGCTCGGAAGGCCAAAATAGGCCGCGGCGTGTTTCGCGGCTCATCGTTTTCGGAAAGCCTTTTGCCGGACGCGGGGGCAGGAAAACGCGGCATTAGGCGTGCCGATTGTGGACGGCCCGGTTGATTCTTGAGGATTCGGCGCGGTTCCGATGCGTTAGGGGGCGGGTGAGAAATGTCGAGGAAAAAAGCTCTCATCACCGGCATCACCGGGCAGGACGGAAGCTACCTCGCCGAGTTTTTGATGGAAAAGGGCTACGAGGTGCACGGCTTGAAGCGCCGCTCGTCCCTTTTCAACACGGCCCGGGTGGATCACCTGTACCAGGACCCCCACGAGCCCGGGCGGTCGTTCGTGGTGCACTACGCGGACCTCACCGACGCCGGAAACGTGATAAGGCTAGTGGGGGACATAAGGCCCGACGAGATATACAACTTGGGCGCCCAGAGCCACGTGAAGGTGGCCTTCGACATGCCCGAGTACACGGCGAACGTCGACGCCCTGGGGACCCTTCGGATGCTGGAGGCCGTGCGCATCTGCGGCATGGAAAAATCTGTGCGCTTCTACCAGGCCTCCACGAGCGAGCTGTACGGCGACGCCGCCGAAACGCCACAAAGGGAGTCGACGCCCTTCCGGCCGCGCTCGCCTTACGCCTGCGCCAAGCTCTACGCCTTCTGGATAACCGCCAACTACCGCGAGGCCTACGGCATGTTCGCGGCCAACGGCATCCTGTTCAACCACGAGTCCCCCCGGCGGGGCGAGACATTCGTCACGAGGAAGATCTCGCGGGCCGTGGCCCGGATCGTCCTGGGGCTCACCCAAAGGCTCTACCTGGGAAACCTCTCGGCCTTGCGGGACTGGGGCCACGCCAGGGACTTCGTGGAGGCCCAGTGGCTGATGCTGGCGGCGGACACGCCCGAGGACCTCGTCATCGCCACGGGAGAGCAGCACTCGGTGCGGGAGTTCTGCTCCCGGGCGTTTTCGGAGGTGGGTGTAACCATCGAGTGGCGCGGATCGGGCGCGCAGGAGCTGGGCGTTGCGGCGGAGTTCACGCCCACGGCGCTCGCCGAGGCCTCCGGCCGCCACATGCCCCTTGCAAAAATCCGGCCGGGCGACGTATTGGTATCGGTGGACCCGGCCTACTTCCGGCCCACGGACGTGGAGTCCCTCCTGGGCGACGCCTCCAGGGCCCGGGAGAAGCTGGGCTGGGTCCCGAAGGTGGGCTTTGGCGAGCTGGTCTCCGAGATGGTGGCCGCGGACCTGGACGAGGCCGTGCGGGAGGCCATCTGCCGGCATCACGGGTATCCGCTCCCTTCGGGATTCGAGGCGCACGGGGCCTGAAAGCGCGATCCCCCGCCCCGGGCTGTGGGGATGTTTTTATCGGCATTCACCGCCGATTTTTCATGATAGGTATAAGTGGCATGATCATCGTACGGACACCACTAAGACTCAGTTTCGTGGGCGGCGGAAGCGACATCCCGGCGTTCTATAAGCGCTCGGAGGGCCGGGTCCTAAGCTGCGCCATGGACAAGTTCGTGTACGTGATCGTGAAATCGCGCTTCGACGACATGATTTACGTGAACTACTCCCAGAAGGAGTGCGTGGAGCGGGTCGAGGACATCCGTCACGACCTCGTCCGGGAGGCCATGAAGATCACGGGCGTCCAAAGTGGGGTGGAGATCACCACCTTGGCGGACGTGCCCTCCGAGGGCTCGGGCCTGGGAAGCTCCTCCTCCATCACCGTGGCGCTTCTCCACGCGCTCTTCACCTACCGGAACACGCTGGTCACGGCCGAGGACCTTGCGCGGCTTGCCTGCGACATCGAGATAACGCGCGCCGGAAAGCCCATCGGCCGGCAGGACCAGTACGCAGCGGCCTACGGGGGGTTGAACGAGTTCGTGTTCCACGAGAACGACTCGGTGACGCGGATTCCGGTCAACCTCTCGGACTCCGTGTTCCGGCGTTTTTCGTCGAGCCTGCTCCTTTATTTCACGGGTATAACCAGGAAGGCCGACGTGATACTTTCGGAGCAGAGCAAAAACGCCGACGACGCCTTAAAGTTCGAGTCCCAGCGGCGGATGGCGGAGCTGGTGGCCCCCTTCAGGGCAGCCCTGGAATCAGGCGGCATCGAGGAGTGCGGCAGGCTTCTTGACGAGAACTGGCAGTTAAAACGGCAAATGGCCTTAGGCATAACGAACGAGAAGATCGAGGCCATGTACGCAACGGCCCGGAACTCCGGAGCCCTTGGCGGAAAGGTGGCTGGCGCGGGCGGCGGGGGCGTTCTCATGCTCCTCGTCCCCCGGGAGCGACAGGCCGCGGTTTTTTCCGCCATGTCGGATTTCCGGGAGCTGCCCTTCATGCTGGAACGCAGCGGCAGCAAGGTTATCTTTGACGACCGGACATATTCCTTCAAGTAGTGGGTGAGGGGTGAGGGGCGCGGAAAGCGCGATCCGCGGCGTTGCGCTTCGCGGCGCGCTGCGTCACGTATGAACAATACGCTTCCTCGCGCGCCGCTCGCGCGCCTTGCGGCTCATCGCTTCCGCACCCCTCATCGGGCGCGGGGAGCATTGGGGCAAAGGCGGTGTTTGAAACGCCCCGTCAGGTTGCCGCGTATGTTCAGGCAGCCAAGCGGTTCGTCGAAGAATAAGGATTGAAAGCTTTTGGGAAGAGGAGGAAGGGGGCGCGGAGGACTCCGCAACACCCTGAAAATACATCATGAGCGAGATCACCAAGACGATGGAGGCGGCCGGGAAGGTTCTGGCCGACACCTACTTCCGGCAGCCCGTGGTGCTGGTCAAGGGCAGCGGGATGAGGGTTTGGGACGACACCGGCAAGGAGTACCTGGACTTCGTGGCCGGGGTCGCCGTGTGCATCCTTGGCCACAGCCACCCGGCCGTGGCCGATGCCCTGGCACGGCAGGCGCGGGAGCTGGTGCACGTCTCGAACCTCTACTACACAGAGCCCCAGGTGCGGCTTGCGGAGTGGCTCACGGCGCGGAGCTTCGCGGAGAAGGTGTTTTTCTGCAACTCCGGGGCCGAGGCCAACGAGGCGGCCATAAAGCTCGCCCGCATTTACCAGAAGAAGAAGGGCCGGCCGGAGCGCTACCGGATCATAACGGCGGAAAAGAGCTTTCACGGAAGGACCCTGACCACCCTTTCCGCCACGGGTCAGGAAAAAATCCAGAAGGGCTTCGAGCCCCTGGTCCAGGGCTTCGACCACGCGCCGTATAACGATCTTGCCGCCGTGGAGAAGGCCGTAACGCCCGAGACCGCCGGGATCATGATGGAGCCGGTGCAGGGCGAGGGCGGCGTGGTTGCGCCGGATTCCGGTTACTTGGCTGGCCTTAGGAAAATCTGCGACCGGCAGGGGCTCCTCCTTATCTACGACGAGGTCCAGACCGGCATGGGCCGCACCGGGAAGCTCTTCGGCTACGAGCACGAAAACGTGGCCCCGGACATCATGACGCTCGCCAAGGGCCTGGGAAACGGGCTTCCGGTGGGGGCCATGCTGGCCACCAGCGAGGCGGCCGCGGCCTTCACTCCCGGCACCCACGCCTCCACCTTCGGCGGCACGCCGCTCATCTGCGCGGCGGCGCTGGCGGTGTGCGAGACCCTCGAAAAGGAAGGCGTGCTGGAAAAAGCCCGGGAGGTGAGCGCGCACTTCATCGCGCGGCTATCGGAGCTGGCCGCCAGGCATAAGGTGGTGGCGGAGGTCCGCGGGAGGGGGCTCCTCTTAGGCCTCGCCCTTAAGAAGGAGGCCGGCCCGCTCGTCGGCGCATTGCGGGAGCGGGGCTTCCTGGTGAACGCCGTCCAGGGCGACGTTTTGCGCTTCGTTGATCG
>JAKAGN010000233.1 GCA_021815525.1 Deltaproteobacteria bacterium | reverse complement strand
CTGGGCGTTTTTTTGTGAGCCCGCCCCGGCCGGAGCGCATCTTATATGAAAATGGAAGAAGCCGAGATGAAGGCGGGCGAGGATTCGTCGGACGTTTTCACCTGCACCCTTTGCGGGGACTGCTGCATGGGCTACGGCGGAACCCTCGTGAGCGAGGCGGACGCCGCAGCCATAGCCCGTTTCCTGGGGATCGGGGCGGAGGACTTCGCCGCCCGCTTCCTTACGGACTCGGCCCTGGGTAAGGTCCTGGTGCAGCGCGAGGACGGCCGCTGCGCCTTCTGGGACCGGGTCTGCACCATACACCCGGTGAAGCCCCGCATGTGCCGCCGCTGGCCCTTCATCCCCGCCGTGGCGGAGCACCCCGAAAACTGGCGCGCAATGGCCGGAAGCTGCCCGGGCATGAAGGCTGGCGCCGAGCCATCCGTGGTGGCCCGCCTGTCCCGCGAGAGCCTGGCCGCTGAATCCGTAACCGAATGATAATATGTTGTTGGGGAAGAGGTGGGGATCCAAGTTTCCGGCGGCCGGAAAGCGATGAGCCGCAAGGAAGACGAGCGGCGCGGGAGGGAGCGTACTGTTCGTACGTGACCGAACCGCGCCGGGAAGTCTGACGCCGCGGATCGCGCTTTCCGGCCGCCGGAAACCTTTCTTTCGATTTCCTTGACACCCCCCGCTTGAACCGATTATATTTTCCCGCGATTCCAAGTTGTTTTATGCGAACCGGGGGCCCATGGAAGAGCGGACCGAAATCCTGGCAATTCTGTTCGCCGACATCGCCAAGAGCACGCGCCTCTACGAAACCTTGGGCGATGAGACGGCCCAGAAGGTCATCGGGAAGATCCTCGCCCGCATGGCCGAGGTGGTGACCCAGTACCGGGGCCGGCTCGTCAAGACCATAGGCGACGAGGTGATGTGCACCTTTCCCCGGGCCCACGACGCCGTGGAGGCCGCCAAGGCCATGCAGGAATCCATGGACCGGATGCGCTTCGACGGCCTGGCCGACATCCCGCCGCCCAACATCTACGTGGGGCTTTCCTTCGGCCCGGTCATCTCCGACGGCGGCGACGTGTTCGGGGACGCCGTCATCATGGCGGCCCGCATGGTGGAGCTGGCCAAGCCCCGCCAGATACTCACCACCGAGGTCACCGTTTCGGCCCTGCCTCCCGAGGCCCGGGCCGGGGCCTACTACATCGATACCACCACCATCAAGGGAAAGAGCGGCGAGGTCCGCATCCACGAGATCGTCTGGGAGCGCACCGACAAGACCGTCATGGTGGACGGCATCATGGACTCCCAGACCTTCCGCCTGCGCCTGGAGATAAGGCTGGGATCAAAGGTCCTGGACGTGGACCAGAACCGCCCCCTGGTGACCCTGGGCCGGCAGAGCCACAACGATTTCGTGGTGGACGACAGCCGGGTGTCCCGCTCCCACGCCAAGATCGAGTACCGCAGGGGCCGCTTCGTGCTGGTGGATCAAAGCAGCAACGGCACCTACGTCCTGCCCTTCGGGGGCAAGGTCTCCCGCTTGAAGCGCGAGGAGGCGCCCCTTTCCGGACACGGAGTCATCGGCCTGGGGCACGCGCCCGAGCACGATGCGCCCGACAGCGTCCATTACACGATAAAGACCTGACCCTCCCCGTGAAACAGTCGCCTACCCATCCCCAGGCGGAGTTCGAGATATTGAAGCTCGTTCTTTGCCGCGCCGAGGAGGAGGGCAAGCGGACCTGGAGCATTTTTTTCCAGATGGTCCTGGTGCAGGTGATCCTGGTCCTGGTGCTGGTGATTTTCGGCCTCAGGCCCTCCCTGCCGCTGGGCCACAGGGCGGCCGCGGCGGTGGTGGCGGGCTCGGTGGGGATACTGCTTTGCGTGGTGTGGACCTTCCTGGTCCGCATGCACAGCTTCTACGAGCGCCAGTGGCTCTCCGACGCCGAGCGGATCATCGAGTCGCACCCCTTCCTGGCCGGCCTCATCACGGGCCACCGCTCCCAGCGGGCCCACGGCTTCCGCCGGGCCGTCTCGGGCTACGCCCTTTACGTGCCATCCTTTTTCGTGGTGATCTGGGCCACGGTGATCGCCCTGGGGATCGTGGTGCTGGTCACCCCCGTCAACGGCCGGAAAAGCGCCTGGTCAGACATCCTCCCGAAATCGGTATCCCACGCCCCGCACCGTTTCGATGGCGTCCCCCCTGGGGCCCAGTTTCTTGCGCAGGCCCGAAACCTGCACGTCCACGGCCCGCTCGGTGACCGGGTAGTCCGTCCCCTTCACGGCGTCCACTATGCGGCCGCGGGTGAAGACCCAGCCGGGCCTTCGCGCCAGCAGCCATAGAAGGTCGAACTCCGTCGACGTGAGCGCCACTGGCAGGCCGTCCACCAGCACCTCCCTCCTGCCCGGCCGGATCTCGATCCCCGCCACGCGCAAATCAGCCTTGTCGTCCCCCTCGTCCGAAGGCCCAGGCCTCCGGAGCACCGCCCGTATCCGGGCCAGGAGCACCCGCACCGAAAAGGGCTTGGTGACGTAGTCGTCGGCCCCCAGCTCGAGCCCCGCCACCACGTCGGCCTCGCCGTCCTTGGCCGTGAGCATGACGATGGGGACCCGCCCCAGGACCGGGTCCCGCTTCATGGCGCGCGTCACGTCCAGGCCGGAGATTCCGGGCAGCATGAGGTCCAGCACCACAAGGTCCGGGGCCTTTTTCCGGGCGCGGGCCAGGGCCTCCTCGCCCGTGGACGCCGCGGTCACGCCGAAGCCCTCCCGGGCAAGGTTATAGAGGAGAAGCTCCCGTATGTCCTCCTCGTCGTCCACCACGAGAATGCTTTCGTGAGGCATGTCCCCCTCCGGCGACGGGCTCGTTCGGCCTCCCGCTTCGGGTCAGTGGATGGTGGGGCCGCTCCCGTTTTCCGGCGGCCAGCCGTACTGGTAGGCTATGGCCTCGGCGTGGTTGGAAAGCCAGGCCTCGAAGCAGCGGCGCAGCGAGGGATCGCGCACCACCATGAACTCGCCCATCCATTTGAGTTCCTCGAAAATTCTCCAGTAAAAATGCATGGTTGCTCCTTTTGGTTCGGTTGAAAAAGGCCTGTTGCGCCGCCGGGACTATGCCGGCGGGTCGGGGCGCCTCACCCCGGTCATCAGCCAGGCCGCGACCAGGTAACAGGCGATGAAAACCATGTAGGCCGCATCGTACGAGCGCGTGTAGCGCACGCTGGCCCCCATGACCAGGTAGCCTAAGTTCTGGATGCAAAGCACCAGGGACATGAACCTGGAGACCGAGGTGAAGGAAAGCCTCCCGAAAAGATGCGCCACCATGATGGGCAGGGTGGCCTGGACCCCGCCCATGGAAAAGCCGAAAACCGCGATGAAGCAGATGGCCGCCGCCAGATTTTTCGCGTAAAGGCCGAAGCCCAGGCCTATGGCGCAAAAAAGCATCATGAGCGCGCCCATGCGGGGAGGCTCCCGCCTGTCGCACATGAAACCCCAGGTGTATTTCCCCACGGCGCCCAAAAAGGCCGTGGCGCTCATGAGGGATATGGCCGCAGCCGGGGAAAAGCCCAGGTCCGAGAAGCGCGGTTTGAGCTGGATCATTACCCCCACCACGCCGATCATGGCAAGCGCGTAGGCGAGGCTCATCCTTATGAAGGCCCGGGTCCGCACGGCTTGAGCCGCGGGCCAGAGGGGCTCCTCGGCGATGGCGGCGCTTTCGTCCCCGGAAGGATCGATCCTGCGCCCGTCCGGGACGAGCCCGTAGGGCTCCGGCCGGTCACGGACCACTACGAGGCAAAGGGGGGAGATAAGGAACAGGAGCCAACCCAGGATCATGAAGGCCGCGGGCAGATCGAAGGCCCGGTAGAGCTTGAAGGCCAAGACCGGGAGTACGGCCCCGGAGAGCGACATGCCCACCTGGGAGATCCCCAGGGCCAGGCCGCGGCGATGCACGAACCAGTTGTTCACCGCTGTGTTGGCCGTGATGCCCCCGAACATGCCGTTTGCGATGAGGAGCGCCACGTAGTACGCCGTGAAAAGGCCGAAGGAGCCGGTCCGGCCCATGAGGGTGAAGAAGAGGCCGGAGAAGGCCGCGCCCATCACCATGTAGCGCCGGGGGCCCAGGCGCATGATGGCCGACCCGTGCAGGAACTGGGCGATAAGCCCCGCCATGCCGCCCACGAAGAGGGTCACGTTGATGCCGGCGCGGGTCCAGCCCCGGGTTGCGCACAGGGGCTCCATGAAGGCGTTCATGGTGTAAAAGTAGGTTCCCGTCACCATGAAGTTGCACACGAAGGCCACGGCCACGATGTACCAGCCGTAGAAGAGGCGGGGCTTCGGCCTTTCGCTCATGGCTCGTAATCCGGCCGGGCGGCCCCGCGGTGTAAGTGGCGTGGAGCCCCGGCCTCGTTTTGTGCCGCAATTTTCATTTCGAGGAGCTTCCGCCTTTTGGGTAAGACCGAAAAATTTTCACAGTTCTTTCGTTATAGGTAAATCCCCGCCGATTCAAGACGGATTTTTCAAGGCGCGCCAGCGCCGGCCCGGGCGATCCCTGCTTGCGATGCTGGAATTTTCCTGTTATGGTCCGCCACGGATCCTTCTGCCATTACATTGCCGGATCGAGAACGCAGCGGGCGGCAAGGCGGCCATGAAAACCGCCGCTCAGCCCTTTTGGCGTTGAACCCTCTGCCCGAAAGGATTTTCATGAAGGACAAGGTGGAGAAAGCGTTGGACCAGATACGGCCCACCCTCAAGGCCGACGGGGGCGACGTGGAGCTGGTGGACGTGTCCGACGACGGCCTGGTGCGGGTGCGTCTCACGGGAGCCTGCAAGGGCTGCCCCATGTCCCGGATGACCTTGAAGAACGGGGTGGAGCGCTTCCTGGTGAAGACGGTGCCGGGGGTCAAGTCGGTGGAAGGCGTGGACTGACCCAGCGTGGCTAAAAACGCGAACTGCGTCGTTGCGCTTCGCCTTGCGCTCGGTCACGTACTATAAGTACGCTCCCATCGCGCGCGACTCGCGCGCCTTGCATTTCATCGTTTTTAGCCACGCTGGGGCGGAGCCTTTTTCGGCGGCCGTTAGAGGCCTTATTCCATTTCCAACTTAAGGCTGCCGCTTGCAACACGGCGGCAATGACAAGTGTTACAAGCCAACTTTCAATAATAATTGAAAGTGTTTTGGAAAGGGAGAGAGGGGGTGCGGGGGAGGGAGGGAAGAACCTTTTATTCATAAAAGGTTCTTCCCTCCCT
>JAKAGN010000232.1 GCA_021815525.1 Deltaproteobacteria bacterium | reverse complement strand
AGGGGTCCCATCGATGGAAACCTCAACCTCTCCCTCGCCGCCACGGGGCAATATCTCTTCGTTTACTCCCTTCTTTTCTCGCTAGGAATGCTCCTTTGATGGATATTTCCCTCCATCCCTTTCGCCTGCCCCTGCGCGGGCCGATTGCAGTGGGAGGGATCGAAATTTCCGAGCGGCGCGGAATAATCGTCAAGATTTGCGGCGAGGAAGGAAGCTTCGGCCTGGGCGAGGTTGCGCCCCTGCCTGGCCTCGACCGGGACGGGTTGGACGCCCTGCACGCGGAGCTTGGCCGCCTGACCGCATGGCTTCCGGGCCGCGGGTTTCCTGGCGAACCAAAGCTCGACGCGCCCTTCTTCGGGCTCCCCGCTCCGCCCTTCAAGCTTTCGCCGCTCGCGGCCTTCGGCATGGAAGGCGCGCTTCTGTGGCTCATGGCGGCGCGGGGACGGATCCGGCTTTCTCCGGAAAGGGCGGGGGAGGCGCTCGCCGTTGCCGTGAACGGGCTTTTTTCGCCGCCGGAATCGGATCGGGAGGCCGGCGAGCAATTGACGCAGCTGAAGGATTCCGGCTTTTCCACGGTGAAGGTCAAGATCGGACGCCTTGACCCGGAGCTGGAAATTCGGCGGATAAAGGATCTGTGGGATTTTTTCGGGGGAAACGTAAGGCTCAGGCTCGACGCCAACCGCGCCCTTTCGCCTTCCCTGTACCGCGGCTACTACGAGGCCCTGGAGCCGATGAACGTGGAGTACGTGGAAGAGCCGCTCGGCAAGGATTTCCCCGTTTCGAGCGCGCCTGCCGTTCCCTGGCCCCTGGCCCTGGACGAGTCGGCGGGCCTTTACCTCAACCCGGATAATCCGGACCCCGGCGATCTTCCGGCGGGCGTGGCGGCGGTGATTTTAAAGCCCGGCTCGTTTTGGGGCGTCTCCGGCATGTTTAAGGCCATGAAGGCGCTTGGGGCCGCCGGCGTCAAAACGGTTCTCTCCTCATCCTTCAACACCGGGGCCGGGATCATCGCCCTGGCTTTATTGGCGCGCCTTGCGGCAAGGGATACGGCCCACGGCCTGGATACCTTGAAGCGCCTCGACGGCGACGTTCTGGCCGAATCGCCGGCCATCAAAGGCGGCCGCATGGTGCTGCCGGGGTCCGTCTTTTCGGCGGGTCTTCGCCAAGATTTCGGGGCGGCCTGCGGGGTTTCCGCATGAGCGAAGGCTTCCTCCAGGGCGAGCGCCTCGACATCGAGGCGGTTTTTGCGGCGTGGAGCGACCGGACGGCCCTCGTCGCCCCCGGCGTAAACCTCGATTTCGCGGGGCTCCGGGATGAGCTTGCGCGCGTCATTGCCGTGCTGGAAGGCCTGGGCGCGGGCCCCGGCGGCATGGTGGCGGTGCATCTCAAAAATTCACCGCTTAACCTTTACCTGTTGCTGGCCGCCTGGGTAATGGGCTTCACCCTGGTTAACCTCGACCCCAAGGCCCCGGCGGGCCGCGTTCCCGCCGGAATCAGGCCGGACTTCGTGGTTTCGCGCGAGACCGGTGCGGACTGGGGCGCTGCGCAGGTCATTGCGCCGGAGGCTTTCGCGGCGGCCCGCCCGGAACCCGCGCCCCTGGCCCCCATTCCCCTCGACCGCGAGGCCACGGTGGTTTTCACCTCGGGAAGCACCGGCCCGCCCAAGGGGGTGGTCCACACCCTTCGGAACCTTTATTACAGCGCCCTGGGAACCAACGAGTTTCTGAAGCTTAGGCCCGGCGACCGCTGGCTCGTGAGCCTGCCCCTCTTCCACGTGGGCGGGCTTCTGATCTTCGTCCGCACGTTCCTCGCGGGCGCGGCCGCGATGATGCACGACGAGCCCGGCCGCCTCACGGAGGCCCTTACCGCCTTCCGGCCGTCCGTGATCTCGGTGGTCCCGACGCAGCTGGCGCGGCTCCTGGAATCGCCCGAAACGGCCCGGCGCCTGGCCGCCTGCCGGGCGGTGCTTTTGGGCGGCGGCCCCTGCCCGCGGCACCTGGTGGACAAGGCCCTGGACATGGGCGTTCCGGTGCTGCCCACCTACGGGTCCACCGAGGCCTGCGCAATGGTGACGGCGGTATCCCCGAAAGCGCCCCGGCAAGACTTCCACACCGCCGGAAAGGCGCTCCCTTACCGGCAAATCGCCGTGGACCAGGAGGGCGTCATCCTGATCGGCGGAAGGACCCTTTTTTCCCGCTACATCGCGGAAGGAAGGGAAATCGAGAGAGCGCGCGGCGGAAAATTTGCGACAAGCGATCTCGGGACGCTGGATCCGGCCGGAAACCTGACGGTCCTGGGCCGCCGGGACCAGGTTTTCATTTCCGGGGGCGAGAACATCAACCCCAACGAGATCGAGAATGCCCTGGCCGAGACCGGCCTCGTGGAGGAAGCAGTGGTTGTGCCGGCGCCCCATCGTGAGTTCGGGCGCGTTGCCTGGGCCTTCGTTAAGGTGAAGGGCGGGCTCGACGAAGACGCCATGAAAGCCGCCCTGAAAAAAATCCTGCCCCCCTACAAGATCCCGAAAAAATTTCTGCCTTTTCCCGAGGGAGGGCCAGGGGAGGGCATGAAACGCTCCAGGAAGGAGCTGGAAATCCTGGCTGCGATGCTTCAAGGCAAAAAATGAAAACAGCCCTTCACGCTGAAGTTTCCGGAAATCCCAAAAATCCGCCGCTGGTCCTTTTGCACGGGTTTCTGGGAAGCGGGCAAAGCTTCGCGCCCCTGATTCAGCGGCTTTGCGGACGCTTTTTTTGTGCGGCCCTCGACCTGCCGGGCCACGGGCGCTCGCTTTTTTCCGCGATGCCGGAAAACGAGCGCCCCAGAAGCTTCTCCGGCGCGGCCGACATGGTCCTCGCCACCCTGGACGGCCTAACCATCCACCGCTTTTCCCTTTACGGCTACTCCATGGGCGGAAGGCTTGCCCAGGCCGTAAACCTCGCGGCTCCCGAAAGGGTCACGAGGCTTATCCTGGAATCGGCGGGCTTTGGGATGGAGAATGCGGAAGAACGCAGGAAGCGTTACCAGGACGACCTTGCCCTCTTATCGGAAATCGAAACAAGGGCCGATTTTCGGCGCTTCCTTGAAAGATGGCACGGCTCGCCGCTTTTTTGCACCCTGCGCGGAACCCCGCTTCTTGAACGCCTCATCGAGTCGAAGACGGAAAATCGTCCCGAGGAGCTGCGACGGGCGCTGGCTGTTCTAAGCCTTGGCAATCACGGCTATTTCCCGCCGCTCCTTGCCGCCCTCGACACGCCCATCGCCTATCTTTACGGTGAGAAGGACTCGAAATACTCCCGGCTGGGCCTTTCCGCCGCGAAGCTCATCCCCCGCTTAAGCCTTCATCCCTTCGCGGGGGCCTCACACGACGTCCACGCGCAATATCCCGAAAAAGCGGCGCAAATCATCCTTGGATTTTAAGGCCGGAAAAAGGCTTCATCCGGCCAGGAAGGGATTCGTCCTTTTTTCCCGGCCGATGGTGGAGGAGGGGGTCTCGCCGTAGTGGTGGCCCGGCCAGACCACCGTGGCGTCCGGGAGGCTGAAGAGGCGCTTTTTGATGGAGGCGAGGAGGGTTTTTTCCGAGCCGCCCGGAAGGTCGGTGCGGCCCACGCCCCCCACGAACAGGGTGTCGCCGGTGAAGAGGTGGCCCTCGCAGAATAGGCAGATGCCGCCGGCGGTGTGGCCCGGCGTGTGGAGGACGCTGAGGTTGAAGCGGCCCACGGGGATTTCGTCGCCGTCCTCAAGGAGAAGGTCCGGGGCCGGGGACCCGCCGCCGCCCAGGACCTTCGCTATGGCCTTGTTCCAGACGCGGCCCAGGCGCTTTTTCTCCAGGCGGTGGATGGCCAGCTTCGCGCCGGTTGCTGCAAGAATGACCGCGTTTCCGGCCGTGTGGTCGGTGTGGGCGTGTGTGTTCACCACGTGGCTTACGCGGAGGCCGGCCTCCCCGACCCATGCCAGGATTTTCTCCGTCTCGAAGGCCGGGTCGATGAGGACGCCCTCGCGGGAGGCGGGGTCCCAGACCGCGTAGGCGAACACCGCAAGCCTTCCCACCAGAAACTGCTTGACCCTAACAGATTGACTTTCCTCGATCATTTTCCTATGCGCCGGGCAAACGAAAGTCCATGAACAAAACGGGGGAGGGGGCCTCGTGTTACCAAAGGCTTTCCCTCCCCCAACGGCCCGATGGCCTACACCTTTATGCCCACGCCGTGGTCCCGGGCGTCGGTCAGTATCTCGAAGGCGGCGCGCCTCTTGGTGGAAAGCTCGACGGGCGCGGCGTCGCCGGGGCGAGAAACCCACAGGCGGCACGAGGCCAGCTTCGAGTTCAGGCAGTTCTTCACGCCCCCGGGGGGATTGTAGTAGTTCAAGCCCACGAAATCCGCCGCCTCGGCCCTTATGGTGCCCGTCACGGATATGTCCTTGGTTTTGGAGGCGAAGTTCCACGTGAAGTAATCGAAGGCGCCGTCGGCCTTCAAGCCCTGCCAGATGGAGTTTAGGGCGTAGTCCCTGCCCTCGTGGCGCAGCACCATGACGGTGATGCGGGGGGTCCAGATTGGCCCGAACTTGAGGCGCGCGGTGCCGATCTCGAAAAAGCTCTCCCTTGCGTTATCGAAGCCCGCCACCTGGCCCCAGGCGTAGAGGTCGGTGTGCTTGACGCCCCAGTTGTGGTTCTGGCTGCCGATCCAGTCCTTGATCTCGATCTCCTTGCCGTTCACCACGATCATGCCGGTGAAGGAGGCCAGGGGCTTTCCAACGAGGGCCTTGGCCTTGGGAAAGCCCCCTTCGTAGAGCTTCAAGGGAAGAAGAAAGAGCGGCCGCTCTCCGCCCGAGTAGCTCAAGTTCCACTCCATGACGTTCTCGCTGGCCGCGGCCTTGCCCCGAAGCTTTTCGCCGGTGAGCTTGGCGCCGGGCATGGTGACCAGGAACTCGTCCCGGGAAAAGGAGCACTCCGAAAGCGGGTACTCGTCCTTCACCGCCACGTGCTCGCCCGTCTCGCCGTTGAAGAACATGCCCCACAGCTCGCCTATGGCCTTTTCCGGCATCCCGTTGGGAACGAAGATGGTGTAGCGGATCCAGAAGGCGAGCGCCCTCTTGGGGTGGTTGGCCCGGAGAAAGTAGGACTCGTAGTGACCCTTGGCCTGACCCGGAGCGTAGCGGGCAAGGTTGGCCCTGGCGGTTGCGGATTCCAGCAGGCTCGGCATGGCTTTTCTCCCCGATTGCGGAGGGTTCTAAAAATGGATCGATCAGGCTCCCGAAGGCCT
>JAKAGN010000231.1 GCA_021815525.1 Deltaproteobacteria bacterium | reverse complement strand
CCGATCTACCATTCGCCTTTTGGAAGGAAAAGCCCTCGACGAGGCCAAGGCCAAGGCCAAGGGCCTGAAGAAGGTCACCATCTCCAGCCGCGTCAAGGGCGATCTCATCATGATCGGAATCGGCGGCTTCTCGCCCCTTTCCGGCTTCATGGCCAAGGCCGACTGGAAATCCGTCCTGGATAACCTGACGCTCGCCGACGGCACCTTCTGGCCCGTGCCGGTGTGCCTCGACGTGACCCAGGCCGAGGCCGACGGGATCAACGCGGGCGAGGAAATCGCCCTGTACGATCCCGAGGGCGACGAGATCATGGCCATCATGAAGGTGTCCGAGAAGTACGCCATGTCGGCCGCCGACAAGAAGTACGAGTGCGAGAAGACCTTCATGGGCGAAGGCACCTCCACCGCCGAGGCCTTCTGGAAGATCGCCGAGAAGGACCACCCGGGCGTGCAGATGGTCATGAAGCAGGGCCCGGTGAACCTGGCCGGAAGCGTGTGGGTGCTCTCCGAGGGCGACTACCCCGAAAAGTACGCCGGCGTCTACATGAAGCCCGCGGAGTCCCGCAAGATCTTCGAGGATCGCGGATGGCGCGAGATCGCGGCCCTTCAGCTTAGGAACCCCATGCACCGCTCCCACGAGTACCTGTGCAAGATCGCGGTCGAGGTGTGCGACGGCGTGTTCATCCACTCGCTGGTCGGAAACCTGAAGCCCGGCGACATCCCCGCCGAGGTGCGCGTGAAGTGCATCGACACCCTCGTGGAGAAGTACTTCGTGTCCAAGAACGTGCTCCAGGGCGGCTACCCCCTTGACATGCGCTACGCCGGCCCCCGCGAGGCCCTTCTCCACGCCACGTTCCGCCAGAACTACGGCTGCTCCCGCATGATCATCGGCCGCGACCACGCCGGCGTGGGCGACTTCTACGGCATGTTCGAGGCCCAGACCATCTTCGACAAGCTGCCCTGCAGCACCGACCCCGGCAAGAACCTCCAGTGCATGCCCTTGAAGATCGACTGGACCTTCTACTGCGTGAAGTGCGACGGCATGGCCAGCCTCCGCACCTGCCCCCACGGCAAGGAAGACCGCGTGCTTCTGTCCGGCACCATGCTCCGGAAGATCCTCTCCGAGGGCGGCACCATGCCGGATCACTTCGGCCGCGAGGAAGTTCTGGACATCCTCAGGGAGTACTACGCGGGCCTCACGGAGAAGGTGGAAGTGAAGCTGCACGGCGCGGCCACCGGCAAGTAGCCGGGCCGTCCGGAAGGCGTTGCCGTTCGAGCGCCGGCATGAAGAAAACGAGACAAGGGGGGGGCCGGGGTTCCGGCTCCCCCCTTTCCGTTTCGGGCAAAGTCTTCTACCGGGATTCCCGTCCGTCCGAAAGGGCGCTAAGGTCCACGAAGCGGTCGCACAGGCCCTTCATCCACTCGTGGTGGTGGCCGGCCACCACCAGCGTCGCACCCAGAGAGGATCGGGCCGCAGCCGCCGCGTCCCGCACGGCCAGGGCGCTTTCGGCGTCTAGGTTCGCGCTGGGCTCGTCCAGGAGAAGCGCCTCCGGTTGGACGGCAAGACGCGCGGCCAGTGCAACGCGGCTTTTTTCGCCGCCCGAAAGCTCGAACCACAGCCTTGAGGCGAAGCTTGCCGGCGGAAGGCCAACGGCATCGAGGGCCGCGTTCACCGCTTCCGCCAGGCCCTTCCTCTTTCCCCGCGCTTTCAGGCCGTAGGCCACGTTCTCGAAGACCGAGCGCCGCAACAGGTAGGGCTCCTGGAGGAGCAGCGTGGCGCGCCGGCGCGCGGCGGTCATCTCCCCCGCCCCGTTTCCCGGGCCGGGGTGCATCTCGCGGCCGTCGAAGAAAAGCCTTCCAGAGGCCGGAACGTCCAGGAAGGCCAGTATCCGGAGGAGCGTGGTCTTTCCCGAGCCGTTGGGGCCCACCAGGCCCAGGGCCTCGCCGCGCCGGATTTCAAGGGCGCCGATCCGGAGCACGGTCCGCCCCCCGTGGGCCGCGGCGATGTTTTCAAGGACGTAGAGGGGGGATTCACCGCTCAATGGCTCGCCTTTCGCACATCCTTTTTCACGACGCGCCTCCCCCCGTGAGGGCCAGGCCGGCGCGGCGGCGGAAGAAGGAGAGGGAGATGTTAACCGCGAAGGCCATGAGGAGAAGGATCAAGCCAAGGGCGATGCCTGTGGCGAACTCTCCCATTCCGGTTTCGAGGCTTATGGCGGTGGTGATGGTGCGGGTCTGCCACTTTATGTTGCCGCCCACCATGAGGGAGATGCCCACCTCCGTGGAGACGCGGCCGTAGGCGTTCACGGCCGCCGCCATGACCGCGTGCCGGGCCTCGAAAAGAGTCCCGGAGGCGAGCCGGGAACGGCTTGCGCCAAGGGTTAGGAGGGTGTCGCGGACGCGGGGGTCCTGGCCCTCCAAGGCCTCGGCCGTGAGGGAGGCCACGATGGGAAGGGCCAGCATGGCCTGGCCCACCGCGATCCCCCGGAGGGTGAAGAGGAGCCCCAGCCCTCCCAGGGGACCGCGCCGGCAGATGAAGGCGTAGACCAGAAGCCCGATCAGGACCGTCGGGAGCGCCATGAAGGTGTCGGATACCAGGCGCAGGGCCTTGCGGCCGGGAAACCGCGCGTAGCCTAAGACGAAGCCCGCGGGAACGCCCAGGGCCAGGCTCACCGACATGGAAAGGGCCGACACCTTCACGGTGGCCCAGACCGCGGACCAGGTTGACTCGTCGCCCGAGAAAAGAAGCTTAACGGCCGTCACGAGCCCTTCAAGGAGATAGTCCACGGCTTTTCCGGCTACTTTCCGGCGTTGGGGAAGAAAAGCTGCTTGCCTTCGAGAGTGTAGCCCGCGATGAGCTTTTGCGTCGAGGGCGACACCCACCAGTCGAGAAAACGCTGGGCCGCGGCCTTCTTGACCTGCGGGCAGCGGGCCGGGTTCACCATCATCACGCTGTACTGGTTCCTGAGGGGCTTGTCGCCCTCCACCATCACGGCAAGGGTCGCCTTGTCCTTTTCCTTGGAAAGGTACTTGATCCAGGTGCCGCGGTCCACCAGGGTGTAGCCTCCGCGCTCGCCCGCCATGATGAGGGTCTGCATCATGCCCCGCCCGGCTGCGAGGTACCAGGTTTCCTTGTCGGGAAGCGTCATGCCGCAGGCCTTCCACAGGTCCTTTTCTGCCTTGTGGGTGCCGGACTCGTCGCCCCGGCTAACGAACACGGCCTTTTTGACGGCGAGGGTCTTCAAGGCCTCGGCGGCCGTCTTGCCCTTGACGCCGGCCGGATCGGCCTTGGGCCCCACCAGGATGAAATCGTTGTACATGACCTGGCGGCGCTCCACGCCGAACCCTTCCTCCACGAACTTCTTCTCGGCCGCGGGGGCGTGAACCAAAAGCACGTCCACGTCGCAGTTCTTGCCGTGCTCGAGGGCCTTTCCGGTGCCCACGGCGGTCCAGCGCAGCGTGATCCCGGTCTCCTTCTCGAAAACCGGCGCGATGTAGTCCAGAAGCCCCGAGTCCTGGGTGCTGGTGGTGGTGGCCATCATGAGGGTCTCGCCGGCCGGGGCCGGGCCGGGAAGAGCCGCCAGGACAAAGCCGGCGGCGGCGAGAAGAAGCAATAGACCTGTAAGCCTGCGCATGGATGCCTCCTTGAGATGTTGTTGACCGCTTGCGGGCTTATTAGCGCTCCGGCGGACATATGTCAAGGCAGACACAGATGTTATGGTTTCTCCACCCAGGAAAAGGCGGTGGCCGCGGATTCCCGGGCGTTGGCAAGCACCTCGGACTGCAGGGCCAAAAAACCCGAAAGAAGCGCCCGGCCTGCGTCGGTCAAGCCGCAGCCGCGGCGGTTGCTGCCCCTGGGCGAAACGATCTTTTCCCCCAAAACGTCCTCGGTCTTCTTGATCTTGCCCCATGCGGCCCGGTAGGACATGCTCATGGCCTCGGCGGCCTTCTTGATGGAGCCCAGCTCGTCCACCTTCCGCAGAAGCTCCACCCGCCCCGGCCCCACCAGGACGCCGTCGTCGGTTTCGAGCCACAGCCGAAGCCCCACGCGGGCGCGGAGGGGTTTGCCGGATACGGCGGCTTTTTCGCTCATGTTTCCCCCCATCGGGTTAGGGGTCTTTCGGAAAACGGCCCCGGAAAAGGTTTCAAGGTCCGTTTCATACCACCATCTTCCCGTTCTTGCAAAGAGGAGGGGATTGTGATAATGGTCAAAATCCGGCGGAGCCGCCTTGCAACAAGGGGCGGACTCCGCCTTCAAGATAAACGGACTGGAGCTTCCCATGGCGGAAAAACATCCCGAATGCCCCCTATACAATCCCGTAAACTGCCGGGAATATTACAACCCCAAGGTCTGCGCCGTGGTCCGCAAGGACAAGGCCTGCCTCAAGAAAAGGAAGTCCGCGGGAGCCGGCCGCGCCGACGCCGACGCCGCCGAGCACCCGGGCGCAATGATGCTGGCGCTGTCCAGGGAAACCTCCTGAAGGGCAGGCTTTTCCCTCCCCAGCCCAGCCGCCCTCACGGGGAGCGTCCCCTTTCGCACGGGCCCGCGGCCAAGCCATGAAATCCAAAAAATCCGAGGGATTCAACACGCCTTTCGAGGCCTTGCGCGGGCTTGTTGACGACAAGGACCGGAAGAAAAAACCGGCCCCGCCTCCCCCCGCGCCCCCGAAAGCGCCGCCCCCGCCGCCCCCGAAGCTTGAGCCCGAACGCGAGGACGAGCTTCTCTTCGCCATGTGGACCACCGACGTGAGGCCCCTTTCGGGCGCTCCCAAGACCGAGCCCCGCAAGCCCGGCCCCATCACCCCCCGCGAGGAAGCCCCCGAGGACCCCGAGGCCGAGGCCCTGGCCCAGCTCGCGGAGCTAATAGGCGGCGGCTCCGGCTTCGTGGTGTCCCACACCGGCGAGTACATCGAGGGCGCGGGCTACGGCGCGCCCCCCGACACCCCGGCGCGCCTCCACGCCGGCGAGTTCTCCATCCAGGCCCACATCGACCTCCACGGAATGCTGGCCGAGGAGGCCGAGGAGGCCCTCGACGCCTTCCTGAAGGACGCCATAGCCGCCGGCCGCCGGGCCGTGCTCCTGGTCCACGGCCGGGGCCGCTCCTCCCGGAACGAGCCGGTGCTCAAGAACCGCGTCCTGTACCGCCTTACCCGCGGCGTCTGGCGCAAGTGGGTCATCGCCTTCGCCTCCGCCCGCTCCGTGGACGGCGGCGCGGGCGCCACCTACGTGCTCCTCCGCACCCGGCCCGTCACCCACAAGTCCAAGAAGTCCTGAA
>JAKAGN010000230.1 GCA_021815525.1 Deltaproteobacteria bacterium | reverse complement strand
GACGATCGCGACTTTCATGGAATCACTGGTAGATCGCCTTCCATGACGACCTGTGGATCTGGATTTTGTGAAAAAATTCGTTTTTATTGGAAAAAGAATCCTCGGGAGAGAACGTCCCTTCCGGGAATCTCTCGGGGAAATGAACAAATGCGCTGAATCCCTGTAACTCTCTGCCATAAACCTTTCTATCCACGGATCTGAAGATTTCCCTCATTCCTCACCTTCGTTTTTCATTCGATCCTCTCTGTAATCACTCAGAGTGTTAAGCGGAATACATTCACCTTCTTTCCCCTCCCCCTCAAATCCTCACTATGGAAGGGCTCATGACTAACGGTTTGAAAACCGGGGTGGCCTCCACGAGCGCCCTCAGAAGGCAGCGGGAGCGCGAGCAGCGCTACCAGACCATCCTGGCGGCGGCGGAGCGCCTTTTCGCAAGCGAGGGCTACCACGGCGCCAGCATGGAGAACATCGCGCAGGCGGCGGAGGTCTCCGTGGGCACGGTCTACTTCTACTTCAAGAACAAGGAGGACCTTCTGGTCCAGCTTCTCTCCGACATCGGCTTCCGCATAAGGGAGCTTGTGGGAATCGAGTTCTCTCGGGCGGATGCGTCGATGGAGGGCTTCGAGCGGGCGGGGCTGGCGTTTTTCTCCGAGTTCTGCACGCGTCACCCTGAAAAGATCGCCATCTTCTTCCGGGAGTCCGTGGGCCAGGGCCCGGCCGTGGAGGCAATAAGGAAGAAGATATTCGACAAGTTCATCGGCGACATCGTGGGGGCCCTGGAGCGGCTAGCAAAAAACCTGGGCCTTGCGTTCAAGAGCCCCCACTCGGCCGAGGTCATGGCGGTCTCGATAGTGGGGATGTACGAGCGGGTCTCCTACCAGTATCTCATCTGGCGGGACCGCTCCCGGGAGCTTCCGATGGTGGCCGCCGACGCCTTGGCGTTCATCGTGGGCGGCGTAAAAAATCTGTGCGCGGCCTGATCCCATGCATTTGAAAGGCGCGCTCCACGTCCACACCACCTGCTCGGACGGCACGCTCTCCATCAAGGAGGCCGTGGCGGCCCACGAGGCCCTGGGCTTCGACTTCATGGCCCTTACGGACCACGATTTTCTCATGCGCAAGGGCTGCTACGACGTGGTGTCGCGCCTTCGCACGGACATGATAATTTTCCTCGGCGTGGAGATCATGTTCCACGAGAAGGGCTACATCCACATAAACCGGGTGGAGGGGGACCGCGAGGTGCTCCACGTCTTCAACCACCCCTCCGAGCTTGGGCTGACGGTACCCGCCACCATCGAGCGCATCGGGGCCGTGTCCCAAAAGCTTCGGCTGGACGCCGTGGAGATAACCACGCGGGGCTTCTACCTGGCGGAGTTCGACGTGCCGGAGATAAGGCTTCCCAAGATCGCCACGGACGACTCCCACGAGCGCCACATGATCGGCCGGGCCTGGGTGGAGATGGACGCCCCCCGCGACAAGGACGCCATCTTGAAGGCCATAAAGGCGGGGGAGTTCTGGAACTGCTTCGCGGGGTCGAGACATACGTAAGCGCCTGTCTAAAAACGCGAATTGCTGTGTCGCGCTTCAAAGCCAATTTCGGTCACGTAAATCATCCGGGGTCCCCAAGAAATCGAAGATTTCTTGGGGAGGAATTACGCTCCCTGCATTGGCTTTTCGCGCTCCTTGCACTTCATCGTTTTTATCCAGGCTTTGTATTGAGCCTTTTTGAAAACGCGTTCTTAACATGATCCGGTAAAAGACTTTTTGGGGAGGTTCTGACATGAAAAGAGTCGGCATCTGCGCCGTGGCGCAAGGGAGCTTTGAGCGGAACACGTGGTACGAAAGGTTCCAGGGCATGGCGCTCCCGGTCCTGGAATCGCTCCTGGCCCAAACCGGGCTCGATTTTAAGGAGGACACGGGGATAAGCGTAATAGTGAGCTGCTCGGACGACGTTTTCGACGCCCGCACCATCTCGGATAACGGCATGACGGACGTTTTGGGCGGCCACATGCGCTGCGAGGAGAAGGTGGCGCAGGACGGCATCCAGGCGGTCTATTACGCCTCTTCCATCATCATGAGCGGCTACACCGACGTGGTGCTTGTTATCGGCCATTCCAAGGAGAGCCAGGGCAAAAGCCGCAACATGGCCACGCACCTTGCCTTCGACCCCTTCTACACCCGTCCCGTGGGGCTTGATTTTTCGGCGGCCGCGGGCCTCCAGGCGAGGGCATACGCGAAGCTTTCGGGGATAAGCGAGGAGGAGCTTGCCGAGATCGTGGTTCGGAGCCGCGATAACGCGAAAAAAAATCCCCACACCCAGGACCTCGCGCCGCTCACCTTGGAGGAGGTCATGGCCTCCCCGATGCTGGCGGACCCCATAAGGGAGCTTCACGCCTACCCGGTATCGGACGGGGTCGTGGGCATGATCCTGGCCTCCGAGGAGCGGGCAAAGAAGCTTAGCAAGAAGCCCGTGTGGGTGACGGGCCTTGGTAACTGCATGGACGGCTTCTTTTTGGGGGATAGGGACATAGCCGATAACTTCGCCCTCAAGAAGGCCGCCGAACGGGCCTACAAGCGGGCCGGAATAAGCGACCCGAAAAGGGAGATCGACCTATTCGAGGTCTGCGACCACTACGCCTATCAGCAGCCCATGTGGCTGGAGGGTCTCGGCCTTGCCGAGCCGGGCAAGGGCGCGCGATTCCTGGCCCAGGGCGGGCGTGAGCGCGTGAACCTTTCGGGCGGGATGCTGGCCGGAAACCCCCTCATGCTGGGGGGCTTGGTGCGCGCGGCCGAGGCCGCCGTGCAGCTTGCGGGCGAGGCCGGGGACCGGCAGGCGCCGGGCGTCAAGACGGCGCTTGCGCATGGGGTTATGGGGGCGGCGGGGCAGTTTCACGGCGTTGCGGTATTATCCAGGGATTAGGAGGAAAAGATGAGCAAACATAAGAAAAACCGCAACGTGGGAATCGTGGGGGTTGGCCAGAGCGTCTTTTCCAGCCACCGTGAGGAGGTCAACCAGCCCGAGATGATCCAGGAGGCCGTGGCCGAGGCCTTGAAGGACGCGGGAATCACCCTCGACGACGTCGATTGCGTGATCCACGGCAACATGGAGCTTTTCGAGATGGTCCACCAGCCGGACCTCTGGCACACCCTGGGCACCGGCGCGAGGGGGAAGGAGGTGCTTAGGGTCACCACCGGCGGCACCACCGGCGCGACGCTGGTTTGCGCGGCCGACGCCCTGGTGGCCTCGGGCCTTCACGACGTCGTGCTGGCCATCGGCTTCGAGAAGCTCCAGGAGGGGCACACAACGGGCGGCATCACCAACATGGCGGATCCCCTCTGGGCCAGGCAGCTCCAGACCGGGGCCCTTACCGGCATGACCGCCGCCGACATGATCGAGGAGTTCGGCGAGGAACGGGCCAAGAAGGTCTCCATGCGGTACCGGATCCTGATGGACGAAAACTGCATGAAAAACAAGAAGGCCCACCGTCGCCTTGGGCTTTCCCGGGATCAGGCCGATGATCTCATGGTGAACTCACCGGCCTTGGTGGGCGAGCTTCGCATGATCCACATGTGCTCCCAAAGCGACGGGGCCTGCGCCATGATCTTCGCAAGCGAAGAGAAGGCGAAGCAGCTCAAGAAGCGGCCCGCCTGGATCAAGGACCACATAACGGTCCACCGCGAGGAGATGTTCTGCATCTTCGGCGACGCCCCCTACAAGACCACCATGCGCTACGCGGCCGAGAAGCTCTTCGAGCGCAACGGCGTGAAGGACCCGGTTAAAGAGTTCGACGTGTTCGAGATGTACGACCCCTCCTCCTGGTGGGCCACCGACTGGCTGCGGGAGTTTCTGCTCCTAGAAGGCGACCAGCACCTCAAAATGGTGGAAAACGACGAGATAGCCATCGGCGGGAAGCTTCCCATAAACCCCTCGGGCGGCGTCATCGGCTCCAACCCCATCGGCGCCACGGCAATGGTGAGGGTGGCGGAGGCCGCCATGCAGATCATGGGGACCGCGGGCGAGCACCAGGTGCCGGGCGAGGTGAAGCAGGCCCTTGCATCGGGCTTCGGCGGCACCATGTGGACGGTCTTGTTCATCCTGACCCGTGACCTGCCCCAATAGGCGGAGAAGAGGAGACGAAAATGAACCTCGGGATATATCTGGACGAAGCGGTAAAAAAATACTCCGCCGTGCCCTACCTGCGCTTCTACGACGAAACCGTGACCTACGCCGAGTTCGGCCGGCGGGTGAACGTTCTGGCCAACGCCCTTAAAAAGCACGGCTTCAAGAAGGGCGACTTCATCCACGTCCTGGTGCAGAACAGCCCCTACACGCTTGTCGCCTACTTCGCCATAATGAAGATAGGCGCGGTGGCCGGGCCCATCAACGGCTGGTGGAAGGCCAAGGAGGTGGAGTACCTCTTAAACGACTCCGAGGGCCCGGGCCTCATCATCGAGGACCAGTACCTGAATATCCTTGATGAAATCCGCGGAAACTGCCCGCATCTTAAGACCGTGATCCAGGTGAACGGGGAGATCAGGGCCGGGCACCTCGACTTCGCGGCGCTTCTATCCGAGGGCGACGAGACGCCGGTCGTGTGCGAGGCCGCGCCTGACGACACCGCCTACATATTCTACACCTCAGGCACCACCGGAAACCCCAAGGGCGTGCTTCTGGCCCACAAGAGCGTGCTGGCCGACATCGACGGCATAAACCGTGCCTTGAAGACCGAGGAGGGCATGACCGTCCTCATCTTCCTGCCGCTTTTCCACGTGAACGCCATGCTTTCCACAAGCTCCTCCATGCAGAAGGGGAACACCGTGGTGCTCCGGAAGGCCTTCTCGGCCTCCGAGTTCTGGGAGGTGGTGGATAAGTACAAGGTCAACTTCTGGAGCGCGGTCCCGGCCGTGTACCAGATTCTCTTGAAGGACCCCGGCCGCCAGAAGTTCGACCTATCGTCCCTAAAGTTCGGCGTGTGCGGCGCGGCGCCCCTTTCGCCCGAGACCATGAACGAGTTTCAGGCAACCTTCAATATCCCCATCGTGGAGGGCTACGGTCTTACCGAAGCCACCTGCGTCTCCACGATAAACCCCCGCGACGGCGTGCGGAAGATCGGCTCCATAGGCCTGGCCCTTCCCGGCCAGGAGGTGAAAATCCTGGACCCCGACGGCAGGGAGTGCCCGCCCGACACGCCCGGAGAGATATGCATCAAAGGCGACGTGGTGATGAAGGGCTACTACAAGCGCCCCGAGGCCACCGCCGAGGCCGTGAAGGACGGGTATC
>JAKAGN010000229.1 GCA_021815525.1 Deltaproteobacteria bacterium | reverse complement strand
GTGAGCCTTATGGGATTCGGACCCAGCTCCTTTATTTTCTTCGTCATCTCGATGGCGTACTGGGCGAAGAGCGTGCCCTCGCCGGAGGAGAGGTTGTACATGGCCACGCGCTCGCCCCCCATGCCGATGGAGTCCAGGATCTTGGCGGCCTGGGCCACGCGCTTTTTGGCGCGGTAGTTGCCGCCCTTGTAGTGGCACTGGCCCTCCATGCAGCCCACGATGTAGGCGCCGTCCGCGCCCTTCTCGATGGCCCGCAGGAGATGGATGACGTCCACCTTGCCGGTGCAGGGCACCCGCACGATCTTGATGTTTGCCGGATACTCGAGTCGCATCGAACCTGCCAGGTCCGCGGCGGAGTACCCTCAGTAGTTGCAGCAGAAAGCCACGATCACGGGTTCGAATTCCGCCGTCATAGGACCCCCTCCAGCAAGGCGTCCACCTTGCTCGTGAGCTGAATGTCTTCGTACCAGGAAAGCGTGATGGCCTTGGCCGGGCACTCGGAGGCGCAGACCCCGCAGCCGTGGCAGAGGGCCTCGTCGATCTCGGAGACCCCGTCCGCGTTGATGCGGGGAACCGAGAAGGGGCAGGAGCGCACGCACACCAGGCAGCTTGCGCAGCGTTCCTGGTCCACCCGGGCCGTCACCGCCGAAAGGGTGAGCTGGGGCTGGGCCAGGAAGGTGGTGGCCCGCGACGCCGCGGCCAGGGCCTGGGCCACGGCCTCCGTTAGAAGCTTGGGTCCGTGGGCCGTGCCGCAAAGGAACACGCCTTCCGTCCCCATGTCAACGGGCCTAAGCTTCACGTGGGCCTCTATGAAGTAGCCCTCGGGGTTCCGGCCCAGCTTCATGATGTTAGCCAGTTCCGACGTGTCCTCGGCCCGCATTCCGGCCGAAAGCACCAAACGGTCGGCCGGAACCTCGATCCTGCGCTTCAAGACGTGGTCCCTGAAGACCACCCTGACGCCGTCCTCGGCGGACTCGGCCACCGGGGGCTCGGCGGGATCGAAGCGGGAGAATATGACCCCCGCCTGGCGCGCCTTGGTGTAGTACTCCTCCATGAGCCCGTCGGTGCGGATGTCGCGGTAGAGGACGTATACCGAGGCCTCGGGGTTCAATTCCTTCACGTGCAAGGCGTTTTTCACCGCCGCCTGGCAGCATATGCGGGAGCAGTTGGGGTTCTCGTCGTTCCTAGACCCCACGCACTGGATCATGACGACGCTGTCCAGGGCCCCCGGATCGTCCGACTCCAGGAGCTTCGAGAACTCCACCTGGGTCACAACCCGCGGGTCCTGGCCGTAGAGGTACTCGGTGGGCTTGTATTCGGAGGCCCCCGTGGCCATTATGACGGCCCCGTGCTGGAGCTTTCTGTTGTACATGCCCGGGCCAACGAGGATTTCAGTCTCGAAGTTCCCTTTGAAGCCCGTGAAGCCTACGATCAAGGCCTCCTTGAAGACCTGGACCTTTGGGTGAGCCTCGACCCTTTCCGCAAGCGTTTCCACGAGCGCCTTTACGTCCGCGCCCTCCAGGGTTTTCGTGAGGTTCCGGGACATGCCGCCAAGCTCCGCCTCCTTTTCCACCAGGAAGACCTCGAAGCCCTGGTCGGCCAACGACAGCGCGGCGGTCATGCCGGCCACTCCTCCGCCCACCACCAAGGCCGCCCGGTTCACCGGGATCACGGTCTCATGGAGCGGCCCAAGGGTCGCGGCGCGGGCCACGGCCATCCTGACCAGCTCCTTGGCCTTCACGGTGGCGGCCTCGGGCTCCTTGGAGTGGACCCAGGAGTTCTGGTTACGGATGTTGGCCATCTCGAAGAGGTACTTGTTTAGGCCCACCGAGGTCATGGTGTCCTGGAAAATGCCCTCGTGGGTCTTGGGGGAGCAGGAGGCCACCACCACCCGGTTGATGCCGTGCTTGCTGAAAAGCTCTTTCATCAGATCCTGGGTGTCCTGGCTGCACGTGAAGAGGTTCGTGCCCGAGTACACCACGCCGGGAAGCCCCGCCGCGTACTCCACCACCGCCGGCACGTCCACCACGCCCGCGATGTTGATGCCGCACTGGCACACGAAGACGCCGATCCGAGGCTCCTGGGCCGCAACGTCCAGCTCCTCCGGGACCTCCACCTTTTTGGTCAGGGTGCCGCGTGCGTCCGAAAGCGCGATGCCGGCCGCGCAGGCGGCCGCCGAGGCCTGGGTCACGGATGTGGGGATGTCCTTGGGGCCCTGGAACACGCCGCAGGCGTAGACACCGGCGCGGCTTGTGGCCACTGGCGTGAAGGGGCCGGTTTTTGCGAAGCGGTACTTATCTACCTCCACCCCCAGGCGTTCGGCCAAGGCCCCCACGGAGCCCGGAACCTCGAGCCCCACCGAGAGCACCACCATGTCGAAGATTTCCTTCTGGATCACGCCGTCGTCGTCCGCGTAGCGGATTTCGAGGTCGTGGCTTTCCGGAATGTCTTCTATGGTGTGGATGCGGGCCTTTACGAAGCGGACGCCCTCCTTGTCCTTGGCCCTTAGGTAGTACTTCTCGTAGTCCTTCCCGAAGGTCCTTATGTCCATGTTGAAGATGGTGGCGTCCAGATCGCCCTTGCTGTGCTCCTTGGCGATCATGGCGTCCTTGATGGCGTACATGCAGCAGACCGACGAGCAGTAGCCGTTTCCGCACTTGTTGGTGTCGCGGCTTCCCACGCACTGGAGCCAGGCGACCTTTTTCGGCTCCTTGTGATCCGACGGGCGCACCAGGTGCCCGAGGGTGGGGCCCGACGCGGAAAGGATGCGCTCGAACTCCAGCGACGTCACCACGTTGGGGCTGGTTTTATAGTGGTAGAACTGGTCCAGGGCCGCCGGATCGTAGGGCTCGGAGCCCGGGCAGAGCACCACGGAGCCCACGTCGAGCGTCAGCTCCCGGCCGGTCTGGGAATGGTCCACGGCCTTCGCCAGGCAGGCCTCCACGCACTGGTAGCACTCGGAGCAGATGCCGCATTTGAGGCAGCGGTCGGCCTCGGCGCGGGCCTCGCGCTCGTCGTAGCCGAAGGCCACTTCGTTAAAGTTGCCCTCCCGCTCGGCGGGCGCGGTCTTGCGGCCCGGAACGCGGGCCTTCTTCTTCTCGCCCGCAGTTTCGGGCTTCACGAACTCCCAGTCTTTCGCGCGGCCCTCGGTCATATCCAGGCCGTTTAGAAAGCGATGGATGCTCTCCGCCGCTTCCTTGCCGCCCGCCACCGCGTCCACCACGCTCTTGGGGCCCGTCACGGCGTCGCCCGCCGCGAAGACCCACGCAAGCGGCGTCTGGAGGGTTACGGGGTCGGCCGCCAGGCCCCCACGCGGGGTCACGGCCACGCCCTCGGCCTTTGCGGCCGGAAGATCCATGCTCTGGCCTATGGCCACGATCACGGTATCGGTGTCCATGAAGCGGCACTCGGTTTCGTTGAACTGAGGGTTGAAGCGCTTGTCGGAATCGAAGACCGCGGTGCACTCCTTAAACGTCAGGCCGGTCACCGCGCCCCCGGCCGAGACCGTGAACTCCTTGGGGCCGAAGCCGTTCACGATCTCGATTCCGCCCTCGAGGGCCTCCTCGATCTCGTGCTCCCAGGCCGGCATCTCGTGGCGGCCTTCGAGGCACACCATGCTGACCTTCTTCGCCCCCAGGCGCTTGGCGGTAAGGGCTACGTCAACGGCCACGTTGCCGCCGCCCACCACCACCACCGTTTCCCCTATGGCGGGCTTTTTCCCAAGGGAGGCGTCCCTCAAAAAGTCCACGCCCTGCAGGACACCTTTGGCGTCCTCGCCCGGGACCCCCATGCGGCGGCCGCCGTGGAGACCCACGGCCAGGAACAGCGCCGAAAAGCCGTCCTTCTTGAGGCTTTCTAAGGTTATGTCCTTTCCGAACTCGACGCCGGTCTTGATCTCGACGCCCAAGTCCGTCACGATCTTGATCTCTGCGGCCAGCACGTTCCGGGGAAGCCGGTAGGCGGGAATCCCCACCGCCATCATGCCGCCCGCCACGGGAAGCTTCTCGAAGATGGTGACGCCGTAGCCCATGCGGGCCAGGAAGTAGGCGGCCGAAAGGCCCGCCGGGCCCGATCCCACGATGGCGACCCGCTCCGGCCTTTGCTCGCCCTTCTCGTGAACCGCAGGTGTTTCCTGGGAGACGTCCCAGTCGTAGAGGAATCTGTGCAGCTCCCGGATGTTCAGGGGCTGGTCCACGTCGTTACGGGTGCAGGCGTTTTCGCAGGGATGGTGGCACACTCGGCCGCACACGCCCGGGAAGGGGTGGGCGTCGCGGAAAAGCTTCACAGCCTCGCGGTAGCGCCCGTCGTTGGCGAGCGCAATATAGCCCTGGATCGAGACGTGGGCCGGGCAGGTGGCCTTGCAGGGGGCCGTGCCGCGTTTTTCGATGCCGAAGGCCCCGGGTATGGCCTGGGCGTACTGCTTGAAGGCGGCCTTCCGGTTGTTCAGCTTCTCGTTGTACGCGTCGGGAACGGAGATGGGGCAGACCTTGGCGCATTCGCCGCAGCTGGTGCACTTTTTGATGTCCACGTACCGGGGCGCCTGGCGCACCCGGGCCTGGAAGTTTCCGTTTTCGCCAGAAAGTTCGTAAACCTCGGCGTTGGTCAAAAGCTCGATGTTGAGATGCCGGCCGACCTCGACCAGTTTTGGTGAGATGACTCACATGGCGCAGTCGTTGGTGGGGAAGGTCTTGTCCAGGCGGCTCATGAGCCCGCCTATGGCCGAGGTCTTCTCCACCAGGTACACGTAATAGCCCGAATTGGCGAGATCAAGCGCCGACTGCATCCCCGCGATGCCGCCACCCACCACCATCGCCGAGCCCACAGGGCCCGGCTTATCCTTCCGGTTTTCCATCCGTCACCCCTTGTCCCTTGAGGGCCGGCGGGGCTTCACCCCCACCGGCTTTCCGAATGAGTGATGAATCCGTGAAAAACCCGGCGCGCACGGGTCCGCTTCCATGCCGCTTGTTCGCGCGCCCTTTCCCGACCAAAACGATCAACAACGAACTTTACACGAGGCCCATGCCCTCGTCAACAGTGTGATTTCAAAAATTTCCAGGGTCTAAGGGCCACCGGAAACACGATTTACCGCCCGTCGCATCCGCCCTTTTCCAAGAGGGCGGGACAGAGGCCGGGTGAGGGAAAAAGGCGGCGCGCTTGCGGTTTTCTTCCGGCAAAAGGCCCACCACGCCCCGCGGCAAGATTCCGCGAAACGGTAAGCATTCAGTCTTGCGGGGGAGGGGGAAGGGGACCCTTTTATAAAAGGGTCTCCCTTCCCCCTCCCCCGC
>JAKAGN010000228.1 GCA_021815525.1 Deltaproteobacteria bacterium | reverse complement strand
GGGGAAGGGGAAAACCTATTCGCAGAAAAGGTTTTCCCCTTCCCCTCCCCCCGCGTCTTTTTTAGCCCGCGGGCTCGATGGCGGCTTTGGCGCCGATTTTGGCGAGTCCTTCTCGGAGCTTTTCGGCGGAGGCTTGGTCGAGGCCTTTCTTGACGGGCCGGGGGGCGCCGGTGAAGAAGACCTCGACTCGGGCGGCGTCGGTCTTGAAGAGGGCGGCGAGCTTTTCGCGGACGGCTGCCGGATCGTGGCCGGGGAGGATTTCGCCCGCGTAGACGACGTTGAAGGAGGATGCCGCCGGTGCGGCCTCGGGCGGCGGGGTCGTGGAGGCGGCGGGCTTTTCGGGGATGAGGAACCAGTTGCGGTCCAGCGCCGCCTTGACGGGCCGATCGTCGCAGCCGGGGCAGCGGCCGGTGGCCAGCACTCCGGCGTTACTGCGGTCCAAGGCGAGCTTTTCGAGCTGGGTTCCGGCAATGTAGCCTTCGGCCGCCGCGTCCAGGAACTTTTTCACGTGGGCCTTCTGGAGGGGCCCGCAGTGGAGGCATTCGAGGGCGATGCCGCCGGCGGCCATGCGGGCGGCGGAGGGCCGGTCCACGTGGGGGTTGTCGGCCTCGATCTTGGCGGCAACGGCGTAGAGGAGGCGCGGCGCCTCGGAGAGGGCCACGGTCACCACGTGGCGGCGCTCCAGGCCTTTTTCCACGAACTCGGCCAGAGCCTCGGCGGAAAGGGGGGGGATGTCGGTCTCGGACTTGGCGGAGGCGGGCTTTACCACGGCTTCGAGGGCCTCGGGTTTCTTGCCGGTGAGTTGGGCCAAGGTGGCCTCGGCCTTGGAGATGAGGGTGTCCAGTGCTTCCTGGGCGGGGGACAGGGGGAAGACGGCAAGGCGGGAGAGGAGCCGCACGTTGGCGCGGAACTTGCGGCGGGAGTAGGCGTCGAGGCCCTCGGCCTGGGCTTTTTCCACCGCCTCGGCCTTTTCCTTGTCCAGCTGGCGGATCATGGAGACCGCGCCGGCGAGGTAGGACTCGGGCTCGGCCAGGATGGGGTGGCCCTTCTGCTCCGGCACGAGCGCCATGAGTTCGGGGTTTTTGTCCCGGTTGAAGTAGTCGGCTATGAAGTCGTTCTCGCGGTCCCGGATGAAGTTCAAGAGGGCCTTGGCGGCCGGCGCCTTCTGATCGGACGGGAAGTCCTCCAGGTGGGAGAGGGCCTCGGCGGCCGCGTCGCGCAGGGCCTTGTCCTTGTCCGCCATGGCCATGACGAGGGGTTCGGCCGCTTCGGGCTTCCGGGAAAGGCCGAGGGCCTTCGCCGCCTCCAGGCGCACCTTTGGTGTGATCCACACCTTGAACTTGGGCGGGTGCAGCTCGTTCACGTACTCGTAGAAGGTCTTGGGCTTGGGCATGGAGGAGGCCTTTCCTTGAGATTGCGCCGGTGGACGTGGAAGACGCTCGGCGGCCCAGGTTACATCCGTTTTTCCATCCAGTCCACCACGTCCCCCACGGGCTTTTCCCAATCGAGGTCGTTGTGGGGCTCGTGATAGACGGAGGGGTACTCCAGGCGCGTCTTGTCGGCCGAGCCCAGGAGGGAGACGAGCTCGCGGGAGGTCTGGGGGTCTATGATGCGGTCCGCGCCGCCGTGGACGATGAGGACGGGCGCCGTGACGCGGCCGGCCTCGTCTTTCACCCGGGCGATGGCGCGTGCGAATTCGGTTCCCATGCGGGCCGATGCCATGCTGTGGTGGAGGGGGTCCTTCTGGTAGGCATCCACGACCGCGGGGTCCCGGGAAACGGCGGCGAAGTCGAGGCCCGTGGCCAGGCTGAAGGATGGCCACAGGCGCGACACCACGCGGCTTATCATGATTAGGACGGGCGAGACCGCGCCCTGGGTCATGGCGGGGCCCGAGAGGATCACGCCGGCGAGGTCGCCGGGCGCGCGGTCCAGGAGGTAGTTCAGCACGATCAAGCCCCCCATGGAGTGCCCCATGAGGAAGAGCGGCCCCGGGGTTTTCATGGCCCGGACCTGGTCCATGAATGCCGCGGTGTCGTCGCTGTACTCCTGCCAGCGCATGACGTGGCCGCGCTTGCCGGAGGATTTCCCGAAGCCCCGGTTGTCCACGGCGTAGAGGGCGAAGCCGCGCTCCAGAAGCTTCGCGAGGAGGTTTCCGTAGCGGCCCGAGTGCTCGCCGAAGCCGTGGACGAGGGCCAGGGTGGCTTTGGGCTCTGCCTCCGGCAGCCACCACTGGTAGAATAGGTTGACGGGTCCGGGGCGGGACAGGGACGATTCCCCGTGTTTCATGGCGTTCTCCTTCCGGCCGCACCGCCGCGGAAAGCCGCGCGTGGGCGCGATGTGTATTGGGGATGGGTACGGGCGAAGCCCTATCTTTTTATTTTTTCATACCCCAAAGAATTTTTCAAGAGCGGCGCGAGGGGGTGACCGGCGGAAGGCCGTTTTGAGGGAATAGCGGAGGAGATGCGGAGAAGATTGCTGATTGAATTTTGGCCCGGGGTGAATTGAAACAACAAGTCGTGAGATGATGAAAATGAAATATAAAAAATATTAAGGAAACAGAATAAAAAATATATTAATGGAAAAAAATTTATATTAGTATTGCAACTATATTATACTACTCAATAATATATATTGCAGTATATCTATTTTTCAATTTCAGTTATACTATCTTTTTCCTTTGTTGCCTCATTAATAAAAAATAATCCAATAAATGCAGTAATGAGACCTTGTAACCAAAATAATATATTTGTAGATAAATTCATAGCATCAAGCTGTTTAATATGAAAATAGGATGAAATTAGTGTAAAAATAAAAACTAAAAAATATATTGTGGAAAGCAAAATTGTTGCAATAAATAAATTGGATTCAACTTTTCTTTTCGAAAAAATTGATAATTTGTAATCTGATACAAGCACTGAAAGCATTAATGATAAATTTGGCATTAAATAAGATGCGTACCATTTCCAAACATAATCGTTTTTATCTCCGAATTTTCCATAACAGCTATAAATAAATACTATAAAACAAATTAGTAAAGTTGCCGAAAGCCAATACCAAAAAAGTATTTTTTTGCATGACTTTACATATAGTTTCATTTAAATGCCTCCATGTGTTAGATATTGTTATATTTATTATAAATTAGATTATTGATCGCTTGTTTTTATAATTGTAAGCATTTTTTCATTGTCCATTTCAGTATATAAAAAATCATATTCTAATAAAAAAGCATGGATAAGTGAAGGCTTAATATATATTTGTAGGCATAAATCATTATGAGATCCAAACAACCAATCTTTTGCTTCTAATAATGTAATCGGATTATTATCATAATCCCAATCATTAATCGTTATTATAAATACTTTAAAGTGATATTCCTTTATATGTCCTTTAAGTATTCTATTAGAAAACTTTGGATCAACTTCAATTAATGATACTAATACAAATCCACCCATAATTTCATGCAACGTACATGGATTATGCGTTTTATCTATTAAAATTTTTTCATAATATGATTTTATTTCGCCTAACAATCTATTCCTATTATCTTTATTTGTTACAAATGGGTAGGGGTAGAGTGTTTCTCTGTTTGGTTTGGGTGGTGGGAATTTGAAGCTTGAGCATTGGCCATCGCATAGCTTAACAAGTAATGATAATAATAAGAAAATTGATAATAAAATAATTCTATATTTCATAGTTATCTAAATTCTATTAATGCCTTTTGTAAGATTACTTCACCGCTACCTTCACCGCCGTTCCGTCGAAGGCGATCTCGTAGTACTTGCGGGCCTCGACGCTGGAGTTGGCGTTCAAGAGGTATTTGACGCCGAAGGGACGGGGCTCCACCGTCATGACGCGGGCCGCGGTGGGCTCCTTGGCTTGCATGTCGCCGCCCGTGTGCCCGAAGCACACCACGTCCACCCGGTTCTGCACCACCGCCATGAAGTCCTCGTAATCCCGGAGCGCCAGGAAGATGTTGCAGGGCTGCGGCCGGTGGTGGAGGTACACCAGGCGCGGCATCCCCGCGTAGTCGGCGGACGTGAGGACCCCTTCCAGGGCTTTCAACTGCGGGCCCCCCACCTCGCCGCGCGCGAAATCCAGAACCGTGGTGGTCATGAGGTTGGAGTTTAAGCCCACCGTGAGAACTTTTGTTCCCTTGCCGTCGTCCAGAACCTTAACCACGGGCGTGGTCTTTTTCATGTAGGGGCCGGGGATGGAGAGGGCCGGCAGGAAGTTTGCGTCGAAGTACTTGGCGCTTGCGGCCGAGTAGCCGTTTCCGATGGGGCCGTAGTCGTGGTTGCCCGGAACCGCCAGGATGCGGGGAGCAAAGGCCTTAAGCCCCTTCACCGCGTTCTTGAACTGGAGCGGGTCGCCGTCGTCGGCGACGTCCCCGCTTATGAGGAGGTGGTCGTTCTCGCCGAAGCCGGCCTTGTAAACCTTGTCGGTGAGCTTCAGGATTTCGTTGTTATTTTGTGGATCCTGGCTGAAATGCAGATCACTCACGTGAAGAACGCGGATCATGGGCAGCCCCCTCATCTTCGGTAGTTCGGCGTGGATAAAACAAGGATAATTTTTACATACCATCTAATTTATATCGTGTCAATATCAAATCACTTCTGTATTGAACTTAGTTAACGATATTCGTGCAGGACCAGGAACCCATATGGCAGTAAGCGGAAAGACGGAAAGGGCGGCGGAAGCGCGAAAAAAACGGGGCCCACCGCCGCAGCGATGCGCCCCGCACGAATAAACCGGCCTTTGGAAGACGTCTATTTCAGGATTTCCACCGCCGTTTCCATGTCATCCGGCGCGAACACGTAGAGGGCCTGGCTGGAGTCCGGCAGGCCCGAGCCGTACACGTAGCGTATGTTGACGCCCTCGCGGCCCAGGGTGTCGGCGAGCTTGGCGAGCGTCCCCGGCTCGTTGGGGAGCGCCAGGGCAATCACGGGGATCACGTCGAAAACGTAGTCGTTGCGGGAAAGCAGATCCACGGCGAGATCGGTCTTGTTCACGAGGACCCGTATCAGGGCGTACTCGACCGAGTCCTTCTGCATGGAGTTGTAGTTGGCCGGGGAGGCGATGCGCCGGATGGAGCGGCCGCGCGCCTTGAAAAGCTCCTTGACGTACTCGGAGGCGTCCTGGATGGTCATGGCGTCGATGTTGACGCCCGATTCGGTGAAGAGCTTGGCCAGGCGCGCCAGCTCGCCCGGCTGGTTCTTGAGGAACAGGCTGATTTCGGTTCTGACCATGACGGATTCGCTCCTTCTTCCGGTGCCGCCGCTTTCGGGACGGC
>JAKAGN010000227.1 GCA_021815525.1 Deltaproteobacteria bacterium | reverse complement strand
CTTTTCCCTTTCCCACAACGGCCGCGAGGTCTTTTCCTGGCCCAAGGTGGCGGATCCCGAGGCCCGGGTCCGGGCGGTTCTGGGGCACGAAACCGGAAGCGATCTCGTCCGGGTCCATTTCGAAGCGCCCGGGGTTACGGTTGCCGGGTTTCTGGCGCCACCCGCCCTTGCCCGCACAACGACCCGGGGCCTCTACCTTTTCGTGAACGGCCGTGCGGTGCAGGACCGGCTGCTCCTCCACGCCGTGATGGAGGGCTTTTCCGGACGCCTCACCCGGGGCCGCTACCCGGTGGCGGCGCTCTCCGTCACGGTACCCCCGGAGGACGTGGACGTGAACGTCCACCCTGCCAAGGCCCAGGTGCGCTTCGTCCGCTCCAGTCAGGTCCACGGCGCGGTGGTGAGGGCCGTGTCCAAGGCGCTGGCCGAAAGCGTGCGCAGGCCCTGGGAAAGCACGGCCAGGGAGGAGGGAAATCCGCCCCCCCTCCCCTTCCGGGAGGATGAATCAAAGGCCCCCCCGCCCGTTCCCCCCCCCATCGCCCGCGATCCGGCAGGCACCGGCGGGCTTCCGCCCAGGCCGCCCGTCCCTCACGGCGCGGGGGGGCTTGCGGTGCGGGAGCCTTCCGTGCCCTCCTCGGCGGACGGGGCCCTTGTGCGGGACACCTGGGGCTTCCGGCCCCCGTATCCGCCCCGGGCCCCGGCGCGGCAGCCCGTAGAGGGCCGTCCGGCGCCGGCCCCGCCTGGCATGAAGGCGCCGGAGCCCTTGGGCGAAGCCGAAGCGCCTGCGCCGCAAACCAATGAAGCCCGCCCGAAGTCCGCCCCCGGGCAGGCTTCCCTCGCCCTTCCGGGGACCGGCCGCGCGCGCCCCTTCCGTCTCATCGGCCAGATGCGCGCGTCCTACATCCTGTGCGAATCGGAGGAGGGACTAATTCTGATAGACCAGCACGCGGCCCACGAGCGCGTCCTCTTCGAGCGCTTCCGCCGCGAGCTTTCCGAAAACCGCGTAGCCGTGCAGGACCTTCTCTTTCCCGAGACCGTGGAGCTTTCCCACGCCGAGGCCGATGCCGTAAGCCGCCTGCTTGCGGAAATCCGCGGGATGGGGCTTGACGTGGAGGCCTTTTCGGACAGGCTTTTCGTGGTGAAGGCGGCGCCGGCCTTCATGGGGAGCCGGCCCCTTGCCCCGCTTCTACGCCGGCTGGCGGAAAAGGCCCTGGAGACGGGAACGCGCGGCGGCATGGCGGAGATCGTGGACGAGTGCGTGGCCCTCACGGCCTGCCACGGAGCGGTGCTGGCGGGCCAGGAGCTAACGGAAGCGGAGATGCGGGAGCTGCTGGCCTCCCTTGCGGCCTGCGTCGATCCGGCCCACTGCCCCCACGGCCGCCCCACGTGGATAAGCTGGACCCGGCTCGAACTCGAAAAGGCCTTCCGTCGCAGGTGACGGCGCAGCAAGGCACCAGCTTCGACGGGAAAAATCAGGAGGCTTCCTGGCAGGCGGATTCGGCGGCTTTCGCGGCCTCCTCCTTCAATTCCTTCTCGATGGACTCGTAGGTGACCACCCGGTTGCGGCCTTGCTTCTTCGCCTTGTACAGGGCCTTGTCGGCGCACTCCACCAGTATCTTGTGGTTGGGGATCTCGGGATGGGGAAAGGTGGCCACCCCCACGCTCACCGTGACCTTCAAGACCAGGTTTCCGGCCACCACCTCGCAGGTTTCCACGGCCTGCCTGAGGCGCTCGGCCACCATTGCGGCGGCCTGGCCCGGTGTGTGGTAAAGGATCAGGGCGAACTCCTCTCCACCGTAACGGGCGGCGAGATCCGTCTCGCGAAGGCTTCCGTCTATGATGCGCCCCAGGCTTTTCAAGACCACGTCGCCCACCGGATGCCCATAGGTGTCGTTGAACTTCTTGAAGAAGTCGATGTCGCAAAGTACGCAGGAGAGTGATTCGTGGTAGCGGATGGAGCGCTGGAAGTCCTTGGATAGAGCTTCCTGGAAATAGCGGTGGTTGAAAAGGCCCGTCAGGCCGTCCCGGTTGGCGAGGTCCTGGAGCTGGCGGTTTAAGGCCGAAAGCTCCCGGTTCTTTTCCTGGACCGACTCGTAAAGCTCGCGGATTCTAAGGTGCGTGTTGACCCGGGCCACCAGCTCGCCCTCGTCGAAGGGCTTGGTGACGTAATCCGAGGCCCCGGCCTCGAGGCCCCTCACCTTGTCGGCGCTTTCGGCCTTGCTGGTGAGCATTATGATGGGGGTCTCGGCGGTCTCCGCGTTTTTCTTGATGCGCTCGCACACGGCGTAGCCGTCCAGTCCCGGCATGATGAGGTCGAGGAGGATGAGGTCCGGCCTGTCCTGGGCCAGGGCCGCAATCCCCTGCTCCCCGTCGCCGGCCAGGGTGACCATGTGGCCGCGCTTCTGGAGGATGGTCTTGGCCACGTGGGCCACCAGCCGGCTGTCGTCTATAACCAGTATCTTCGCCATGTCGCGTCCGCCCGCCGCCTTCCCGCGCTCTGCTCTCGCCTCATCTCGAAGTGGAATGGGCGAAAATGATCTCGGCTATTTCCGAAATTCCCGCCACCTTGCACGCTCCGCCCATTTCGGCGGCCACGCGTGGCATGCCGTAAACCACCGACGTCTCCTCGTCCTGGGCCACGGTGAAGGACCCGGCATGGCGCATGGCCAGAAGCCCCCTCGCCCCGTCCTCCCCCATGCCCGTAAGGACTATGCCAACGGCGTCGCGGCCGGCGGCCTCGGCCACCGATTGGAACAGGACGTCCACCGAGGGCCGCTGGTGGTTCACCATGGGCCCGTCGTCCAGGCGAACGAAGTAGCCCGAGTCGTCCCTCATCACCCGCATGTGGCGGCCGCCTGGGGCGATCAAGACCTTGTCCTTTCCCAGGCGCTCCCTGTCCCTGGCCTCCGAGACCGGGAAGCTCAAAACGCTGTCCAGTCGCTGGGCGAAGGAGGCCGTGTAGCGCGGGGGCATGTGCTGGACTATGACTATGCCCTGGGTCCTGTAGGACATGGAAGAAAGCAGACGCTCGATGGCCTGGGTCCCGCCCGTGGAGGCGCCTATGGCCATTATCTTCATGATCCGGCCCATCCGGACGGCCTTCCTGGCCGATTCCATCCTGCGCGCGGTCAGCGAAGGCCGCACCCGCGCCCAGCCCGCGGCTCGTATCTTGGCGGTGATCTCCCGCTTTAAGTCGTTTAAGTTCTCCTCGAGGTTGCTGGTGGGCTTGGGCACGAAGTCCACGGCCCCGGCCTCCAGGGCCTCCATGGTGCGCATGGAGCTTTCCTGGGTGTAGGAGCTTATCATTATGACGGGAAGCGGCTTGTAGGCCATTATCCTTTTCAGGAACGTTATCCCGTCCATGCGGGGCATTTCCACGTCCAGGGTCACAACGTCGGGGCTTTCCTCCATTATCCAGCGCTTGGCGTCGAAGGGATCGGACGCCTGGCCGATCACCTCCATGTCCGACTCCGCTGAGACGATGCGGGCGAGAACCGAGCGCACGATGGGGGAATCGTCCACGATCAGGACGCGTATCTTGCGGGTGACTGCCAAGTGCAGGCGATCCTTTCATGTAGCCGCGGGCGTTTCAGGCGAAAAGGCCGCGGCGGATCAGAACATGATGACGGAGGGCTTTTCCACGCGCGGATGGAAGACCCGGCTCTTGTAGGCTGCCTCGTCGTTCAAGGCCTCGGGCGCGGCGGCCACGTCGAAGCGCTTCAAAAGCACGCGGGCGGAGTCGGAAAAAAACAACACCTTCCGCCCCTGCTTGCCGCCCACGTCCTGGCGCTGGGGCGGAATCCCCTCCAGCTCCAGGAACTTGGAGGCGAAACGCACGTTGCTGCCGGTGATGTCCCCGTCGGCGGAGCGGAACTTCAAGACGTTGCCGCCGCCGAAGACCTTGGCCTTCAGACGCTCGCGGCGCGCGCCGGTCTTGATGAGCTCGCCTATGAGAAGCTCCATCGCGTACATGCCGTAGCGGCCCACCTCGGAGGTGAATATCTCGTCGGGGTGAACCAGGCCGGGAAGCAGAAAATGGTTCATCCCCCCGATCTTGCGGTCAAGATCGTAGATGCAGGCGGCCACGCAGGAACCCAGCATGGTGTATAAGACCTCGCCCTTCCCGGAGACGTAGTACTCCCCGGCCTTGAGCATCACCACTTGGCGACGCAGCTTATGGCTGTAGAATCGTCTCAAGGCTTCCTTCCGGAAAACGCGTTGCCGGGCCCGGGCAGCGCCTCCCGGCTTGGCCTCGGGAGCGATCGCCCTTGAACCGCCCTCTTACCGCATTGTGCCAAAAAGCGGAAAACGAAACAAGAAATAACGCATGAGATGAAAAAAAGAGGACATTCACCGCCCCGGCGCCTTCCGGTAAATGGCCTGCCCCGAAAGGATGAAGCGGTCGTCGACGCCAAAGAGGCTCTCCGTGGAGCCCAGGAGGAGAAAGCCCCCGTCAGCCAGGAGCCGGTGAAACTCGGAAACGATGATCTTCCGGGTCGCCGTGTCGAAGTAGATCATGACGTTCCGGCACAGGATAACGGAAAAGGGCCCCCGGATGGGATAGGGCGTTTCCAGGAGATTGAGCTTCCGGAAGCTCACGCGGTTCCGGAGGATGGCCCGAATCCGGTAAGGCTTGTTCCCGGCGTTCCGGGGCCTGCTGAAATAGCGATCCAAAAGCTCCGGCGGGACCTCGCCAGCGGTTTCCGGCCCGTAGAGCCCGGCGGCCGCCGCCGAAAGGGAGTCGGAGTCTATGTCCGTGGCCAGTATCTTGAAATCCCAGGTGAAAACCTCCCTCGCCCTTTCGGCGAGGATCATGGCCACGGTGTAGGGCTCCTGGCCGCGGGCGCAGCCGGCGGACCAGACCCTAAGCTTCCTGGTTCCCCGGAGCTTACTTGCCAGCTCCGGAACTACGCTGTCGCCGAAATGGGCCAGCTGCCGCTCGCCCCGGAAGAAGCGGCTCATGTCTATGGTTACGTGGTTGACCAGAAAATCGAGCTCGTCCGCGCCTTCCTGCGACTTCATAAAGCGGTAGTAGGAGACGTAGGAGGAAAAACCCAGGCCCTCCATGCGCCCCGCCACCTTGCGCCCGAAGCCCGCCCGCTTGTGCTCGGGTATGGTGATGCCCACCTTTCGCGTGAAGTACTGAACGAAAAGGGCGAACTCGGCCTCCGTCATTTCGGGAAGCATCTAGGGGCTGCTTCCAAAAAAATCTTGGCATTCGGTTGCGGCTTCATCCGCGCCTCCTGTGTTGCGCTTCCTGCGGAATATGTACAATATTCCTCGGTCGCGCGCCTTGGAGGCCCGGCGA
>JAKAGN010000226.1 GCA_021815525.1 Deltaproteobacteria bacterium | reverse complement strand
GTGGACATAAGGAGCCGGAGCTTCCGGGAGAACTCGGTTTCGAAGGTCAAAAGGCTGTTCGACGCGGCGGGCCTGGGGAAGGTTATAAGGCCGCGGGACTTGACGGCGGTGAAGGTGCATTTCGGGGAGCGGGGGAATCACACGCACATTCCGCCGGTTTTCGTGAGGGCGGTGGTGGACAAGGTGAAGGAGGCGGGGGGAAAGCCCTTCCTGACGGACACGGGCACCCTTTACACCGGCGGCAGGAAGAACGCGGTGGACCACATCGTGACGGCGGTGGAGCATGGGTTCGCGTTTTCGGTGGTGGGGGCGCCCATCATCATCGCGGACGGCTTGAAGGGCGACGCGGTGGTGGAGGTCCCCATCGCGGGCAAGCGCTTTTCGTCGGTCAAGATCGCAAGGGACATAGTCTCGGCGGGGTCCATGATGGTGGTGTCGCATTTCAAGGGGCACGAGCTGGCGGGCTTCGGCGGGGCGGTCAAGAATTTGGCCATGGGCTGCGCGCCCGCGGCCGGGAAGAAGGAGCAGCACTCGGCGCGCTTCTTCGTGAACGAGGAAAAGTGCGTGGGCTGCGGGGACTGCGTGGCTGTGTGCCCGGTGGGGGCCGCCAGGGTGAAGGACGAGAAGAGCCGCATCGAGAAAGACATCTGCATAGGCTGCGGCGAGTGCGTGGGGGCCTGCCCGGAAAAGGCCATAGACCTCGACTGGGCCACGGACATAGCGCCCTTCATGGAGCGCATGACGGAGTACGCCCTGGGCGCGGCCGCGGCCAAGAAGGGGCGCGCGGGCTACATCAACTTTGTTCTCTCCGTGACGCCCGACTGCGACTGCATCCCCTGGAGCGACGCCCCCATCGTGCCGGACGTGGGCATCCTGGCCTCCCTGGACCCGCTGGCCCTGGACAAGGCCTGCGCGGACCTGGTGAACCAGAAGGCGGGCGTCAAGGGCTCGCACCTTTCGGCCGCCTTCGAGCCGGGCGAGGACAAGTTCAAGGGCCTGTGGAGCCACACCCGGGCGGACGTGCTCTTCAGCCACGGCGAGGCCATCGGCCTGGGCACCACGGACTACAAGCTCGTCACCATCTGATGCGGCGGCTTGTTCCGGACTCATCGGGCGTCGAGCCGGGCCTTGGGCCGCCCGATGGTTTTAATCAATGATTTAAGTATGTAGCGACTGGCAGACCTTGGTCAGCGCCCGGATTTCGTTGACAGGGGGCCATAACGATGAGATAACCCGATTGGAGGGAAACCCCGGGAGGGAAAGAAGGGCGTTTTCGGCACCATGACTCGAAGACAGAACGACGAAGAAGAACCGGAAGACGGCTACTACGGCGAGGAGGGGGAAGGGGAAGGCGAGCCCTCCGAGCCCGAGCCCGGGGCGCCGCCCCCCGTTCCGGCAACGGAAAGGGCGCTGGTCCGCTTCGACCCGCTCCAGCGCTATCTCTCCGAAATCTCACGTTATCCGCTTCTGACCCGGGACGAGGAGCGGGAGCTGGCCTTCCGGATCCAAGAAAACAAGGACGAGGAGGCCGCCTTCAAGCTCGTCACCGCGAACCTGCGGCTTGTGGTGAAGATCGCGCTCGAGTTCCAGAGGGTGTGGATGCAGAACCTTCTGGACCTCATCCAGGAGGGGAACATAGGGCTCATGCAGGCGGCCCGCAAGTTCGATCCCTTGAAGAACGTCAAGTTCTCCTACTACGCCTCCTTCTGGATCAAGGCCTACATCCTAAAGTTCATCATGGACAACTGGCGCCTGGTGAAGATCGGCACCACCCAGGCCCAGCGCAAGCTCTTTTTCAAGCTGAAGAAGGAGAAGCAGCGGCTGATCGAGCAGGGCTTCGATCCCAAGCCCAAGCTTTTGAGCCAGAACCTGGGCGTCTCGGAGCGGGACGTGGTGGACATGGACCAGCGACTGGACGGCTGGGATCTTTCCCTGGACGCGCCCGTGAAGGACGACTCCGACTCGGAGCGCATCGAGTTTCTGAGCACCCCGGCCGAGAGCGCCGAGGACAAGGTGGCCCGCAAGGAGATGGAGCACATCTTGCAGGAAAAGATAAGCGTGTTCCGCAAGACCCTGAAGGCGCGGGAGCTTGAGATATTCGACGCGCGGCTCTTTTCGGACGCGCCCTCGACGCTCCAGGAGATCGGGGACCGCCACGGCATCTCCCGGGAGCGGGTGCGGCAGCTGGAAAACACCGTCATAAAGAAACTGAAAACCTTCCTGGAGTCCCAGATCCCCGATTTCGCCACGTACCAGGGCGGCTTCGAGCCCGGAAACCGCGCCAACTCGTAAAGGCCGGCCCGAAGCGGAAGCCGCGCCGGCGGCCCCGGCCTTGGCCGGAACGAGATCCACACTCACGAGATCATCGCCTATAAGGATTTTTTCCATGACACGACGCCACGAACCGGCTGGGGGATTCATTGGGGGACGCTCCGCGGCCCTCACGCTTCTTTCGGCCGGCGTGATCTTTCTTTCCGTGCTCTGCGGCTGCCGCAGCCTCACCCCCACCCCGGCCGAGGCCGCCCAGCCCGCCGCCGCGAAACAGGAGGCGGCCGCGCCCGCCCCCACGCCTCCCACCGGGAACAGCGAGTCCTACTACGACGCCCTGCGCGCGGCCCTGGCGGAGTTGAACGACGACCCCGAGAAGGCCATCATGTTCCTGGAAAGGGCCCGGGAGGCGGACCCCGACTCCTACTCCCTGGCCGCAGACCTGATACGCCTGCGGATGGAAAACGACGACGCCAAAAAGGCCCTGGAAATGGCCCGGGACCTCGCCGCGCGCCATCCCGAAAGCGCCGAGGCCCAGTTCCTCCTGGGCATCGCGCTCGCCCGGATCAAGGACACCGAAGGATCGGTCAAGGCCCTTGCGCGCGCCATAGAGTTGAACCCCGACGACAAGTCCGTCTACGTGGTGCTGGTGGAGGTGTGCCGCAGGAACGAGCGGCCGGAGCTTGCCGAAAAGGCCCTGGACGCCCTTGCCGCCAAGAGCCCCGGCGCCGCCCTTCCCCGCTTCTTCCTGGGCGAGATATACTCGGAAAAGAAGGACTGGGACCGGGCGCTCCTCTACTTCAAGAAGGCGGCGGAGCTTGATCCCGAGCTGGAGACCCCGGCGCTCCGGGAGAGCCTCAAGGTCTACCAGGCCGCGGGCCGCACGGATGACCTCATAGCGGCCTTCAAGGGCATCCTGGCCAAGGACCCCGACGACACCGAGGCGGCCTTCGGCCTTGCCCAGGCCTACCTTACGGCCAAGGACGTGGAAAAGGCCCGGGCCGTCCTGGACGGGATCATAAAGGCGAGCGACAACGACATCTCCGCCATCCGCACCGCCGGGCTCCTGTACTACTCGGCGGGCCGCCCCGAGGAGGCCATGAAGCTCTTCGCGGACCTGGCCAAGCGCCCCGACGCCAGCCCCGAGGACATCTACCTGGCGGCCGCGGCCCTGGAGTACGCCGGCAAAAAGGACGAGGCCCTGGCCGCCTACCGGAAGGTCCCCCAGGGAGGCCGCTTCTACGCCAACGCCAAGGTGAGCGTGGCGGGCCTCACCAAGAAGCCCGAGGACCTCGCGGAAGCGGAAAAGGCCGTGGACCAGGCCGCCCGCAAGGGCGAGGCCGAGCCGGCCCTCTACATAAGCCTGGCCGGGGTCTACGAGGAGGCCAAGGACTTCGGAAAAGCGGAGGCCGTTTTGAAGAAGGCCTTGACGGAACACGAAAACGACCCCCATCTTCTCTTCCGCCTGGCCGTGACCTACGACCGTGGCGGGAAGAAGGAGGACGCCATAGCGCTCCTCAAGAAGGTGATAGAGATGGAGCCGGACAACCCCGAGGCCCTGAACTACCTGGGCTACACCTGGGCCGACATGGGCGTGAACCTGCCGGAAGCCAAGAAGCTCATCGAGCGGGCGCTGGCCAAGAAGCCCGGCGACGCCTTCATCACCGACTCGCTGGCCTGGGTCTACTTCAAGATGGGGGATTTCAAAAAGGCCCTCTCGCTCCTCGAAAAGGCCGTTGAAAGCGTGCCCGACGAGCCCACCATCCTGGAGCACCTGGGCGACGCACAAAAGGCCGTGGGCGACAGGAAGAAGGCCCTCGAAACATACAAACGGGCGCTTCCCAAGCAGAACGATCCGGAGGCCAAGAAGGGCCTCGAAAAGAAGATCGGGGATCTCGAGAAGGCCGAACCTGCAAAACCATAGCGCGGAAAGGCGGCGGGAGTTCGGGCCTGCCGCCGTCAACCATCATCGGGAGGCATCATCATGGAAGAACGTTACTCCGTTTACGCCCAAGAAAGAACCCTGGACAAGGCCGAGGTCAACATCCTCGTCCGCAGCGTCTACAACTGGATGGCCATAGGCCTTCTCCTCACGGGCCTCACCGCCTACTTCACCGCCTCCAGCCAGGCCATGATGAGCTTCATCTTCGGCAGCCGCGTGGTCTTCTTCGGCCTTCTGATCGGCGAGCTCGTCATGGTGGGCTACTTCGCGGCGCGGGTTTACAAGCTCTCGCCCGGCGCGGCCACGGGCCTCTTTCTGAGCTACTCCGTGGTTAACGGCCTCACGCTTTCGGCCATCTTCTTCCTCTACACCAGGGGCTCCATAGCCAGCACCTTCTTCGTGACGGCCGGCACCTTCGCCGCGGTGAGCCTCTACGGCTACACCACCAAGAAGGACCTCACCTCCCTGGGCTCCTTCATGATGATGGGACTTTTCGGCATCATCATCGCCTCGGTGGTCAACATGTTCGTTCACAGCGGCCCCATCGACAAGGCCGTCACCTACCTGGGGGTCTTGATCTTCGTGGGGCTCACCGCCTACGACACCCAGAAGATCCGCATGATGGCCGAGGCCAGGCCCCTGGACGCCGGCGAAGGAGCCCTAAGGAAGGCAGCCCTATTCGGCGCGCTCTCCCTTTACCTCGACTTCATCAACCTCTTCCTCATGCTGCTCCGTCTCATGGGCGACCGTCGGTAAGGAACAGAGGAAAGGACTTGCGGGGGGAGGGGGAGGGGAAACCTTTTATGAATAAAAGGTTCTCCCCTCCCGCTGTCACCCCAGCCGATCTGCGATCGCCAGGGGACCCCGACCCTCCCCCCGCGCCCCCCTCCCTCTCCCCTTCCAAAACACTTTCTATTACAGTGGGTTATCCATAATACCGAGTTGCATTCAAAAATAGAGCATCCAGGCTGATTTAGGTGGAGACCTTCTTCCCTAAAACCTTCCAGGCTTCGGATGGAAAGATGCGAAGCCCTGGAAAACTGCGGAGCCATAGCGGGGGTCCGGGGGCGGTTTGCGCCCCCGGTCATTTTGGGAAAGGGAG
>JAKAGN010000225.1 GCA_021815525.1 Deltaproteobacteria bacterium | reverse complement strand
CGAAAAACGATGAGCCGCAAGGCGCGCGAGGCGCGCGCGAAGGGAGCGTATTGTTCATACGTGACCGAGCGCAAGACGAAGCGCAACACAGCGGATCGCGTTTTTCGGCAGGCTGAACCCCTCCCCCGTGAATCCTTTCCTTTTTTTTAACCTGAAAAGAGGCAGGCATGTACAAGACAGGCGACGAGATCAGGTCCATCTTCCTCAATTACTTCAAGAATCGAGCGCATAGGGTGGTGGCGTCCAGCTCCCTGGTGCCCCAGGACGACCCCACCCTTCTTTTCACCAACGCGGGCATGGTGCAGTTCAAGCGCACCTTCATCGGCGAGGAGAAGCGCGACTACACCCGCGCCGCCACCAGCCAGAAGTGCGTCAGGGCGGGCGGCAAGCACAACGATCTTGAAAACGTGGGCTACACCGCGCGGCACCACACCTTCTTCGAGATGCTGGGGAACTTCTCCTTCGGCGATTACTTCAAGGAGGAGGCCATAGAGCGCGCCTGGGACCTTCTCACGGGGGTTTTCAAGCTTCCCGTGGAAAGGCTCACGGTGACGGTCTTCCGGGAGGACGACGAGGCCCACGACATTTGGCGCGACAGGATCGGGGTTCCCGCCGAACGGATCGTAAGGCTCGGGGAGAAGGACAACTTCTGGGCGATGGGGGACACCGGCCCCTGCGGTCCGTGCAGCGAGATACACATCGACCGGGGCGAGGGCCACGGCTGCGGCCTCGCTAGCTGCGGCGTGGACTGCGAGTGCGACCGCTTCCTCGAGATCTGGAACCTGGTGTTCATGCAGTATAACCGCGACATCAGCGGAAAGATGACGCCGCTTCCCAAGCCCAGCATAGATACCGGCATGGGCCTGGAGCGCATCGCCTCGGTGCTTCAGAACGCGCCCACCAACTACGATTCCGACCTCTTCACCCCCATTTTCGAGGCCGTGACGGGCCTTTCGGGAAAGCGCCTGGGCGCGGACGCCGGGGACGACGTGTGCATGAAGGTCATAGCCGACCACAGCCGGGCCGCGGCCTTTCTCATAGGCGACGGCGTGCTCCCCTCCAACGAGGGCCGGGGCTACGTTCTGCGCCGGATTTTGCGCCGGGCCATCCGCTACGGAAGGCAGCTGGGGCTTTCGCGCCCCTTCCTGCACGAGACGGCGGCGGCGGTGGCGAGAGCCATGCTCCTTCCCTACCCCGAGCTTGGCGAGTCGCTCCCCTACATCCAAAACGTGCTCTCAAACGAGGAAAGCCGCTTCCGGGAGACCCTGGACCACGGCCTGGCGGTCTTGAACGAGGCCCTTTCCGAGCTTTCCGCCAAAAACGAAACCGTCATCCCGGGCGCTGTCATATTCAAGCTCTACGACACCTACGGCTTTCCCGTGGACATCGTGGAGGACGTGGTGAGGGACAAGGGCCTGACGCTGGACCGCGAGGGCTTCGAGGCCGCCATGAAGCGCCAGAAGGAGCAGTCCCGGAGCGTGGTCTCCTTCGCTGGCGCCAGCGAGGCCGTGAGAAAGCTCACCGCGCAAGGCGTCAAGACGGGCTTTTTGGGCTACGAGGCCGCCCGCGCGGAAGGCCGCGTGCTCCTCCTCATGAAGGATGGCGGCGAGATCGCCGAGGCCCGGGAAGGCGCGGAGCTTGAGCTTGTGAGCGACCGCACGCCCTTCTACGGCGAGTCCGGCGGCCAGGCCGGGGACTCGGGGCTGATCGAGGGCGCGGCGGGCGCGATGGAGGTCCGCGACACCGTGAAGGACCCCACGGGGCTCTTCATCCACCGTGGCAGAATCGTCCGCGGAAGCATCCGCAGGGGCGAGACCGTGACGCTTTCCATCGACGAGGCCCGCCGCTCGGCCACGGCCCTCAACCACTCGGCCACGCACCTGCTGCACGCGGCCTTGAGGGGCGTGGTGGGCGAGCACGCCAAGCAGGCCGGCTCCTTCGTGAACTCCGAGCGCCTCCGCTTCGACTTCACGCATTTTTCGGCCCTCTCCGAGGCCGAGCTTTCCGCCATCGAGGAGGGGGTGAACGACAAAATCCGCGAGAACATGGACGTGTGCACCCTCGAAATGGACGCCGCGGAGGCGCGCGCCACCGGCGCCACCGCCCTTTTCGAGGAAAAGTACGGAGACCGCGTGCGGGTGGTTTCCATGGGGGATTTTTCCAAGGAGCTTTGCGGCGGCACCCACACCGCCCGCACCGGCGACATCGGGGTCTTCTTCATAGTCTCCGAAAGCTCGGTCGCGGCGGGAGTGCGGCGGATCGAGGCCGTGACCGGCCAGAACGCCTACGCCTACGCAAGGGAGCGCTTCGCGCTTCTGTCGCGGGCGGCGCGCCTCGTGAAGGACAAGCCCGAGGCCGTGCCGGAGCGGGTGGAGAAGCTCCTGGCCACCGTGAAGGAGAAGGAGAAGGCGCTCTCCGACTTGAAGGTGAGGATGGCCGCGGGCGAGACCGGCGGCAACGCGGCCGAGGCCGTGCGGGAGATAAACGGCGTTAAGGTGGTCTCCAAAAGGGTGGACGCCGACGACCGGGACGCCCTCCGGGAGGCCGCGGACCGCTTCAGGGACCGCCTTGGAAGCGGCGTGGTGGTCCTTGGGAGCGTGGCGGAGGGAAAGGTCCTGCTGGTCTCGATGGTCACCAAGGACCTTACAAAGAGCTTCTCCGCGGGAAACATAGTGAAAGAGATAGCGAAAATCGTGGGCGGCTCGGGCGGCGGCCGCCCGGACATGGCCCAGGCCGGAGGGACCGACCCCTCGCGCCTGGACGAGGCCCTGGAGAAGGTCTTCGACCTTGTGGCGGAAAAGGTCTGACGCGCCGCGTGTTGGTCATGGACCTGGCGGATAGGGCCTTTGCGTTGAGCCATGAATCCAGGAGGGGTGGGGTGCAAGCATCGGATCTAAATATGGATGCTTGCTCTCCACCCCGATCGGTGCTTATCCGCGCCGGCCGGTGGCGTCCCTTTTTCTACGCCACCACAGTTGCGATACCCGCTTAAAGTTCTCGGCCTGCCGCGTTTCCGCCTTCCTCATCAGATGGACCGCATTTTTCCTTTCATACCGATGTTTCCCGATGCCGCCACGCGCCATGCGCGCTCCCCCGGCGGAAAAATTTTTCCCGCCGTAAAAACCTTCCTAAATCTATTGGACTTTCTTTTTTGTTTTTCGTATAGTTACGCTGTACCGGCCTCCACGAGTCCAGGGATAGCGCCATGCAGAACCGACAGGCCACAAGCGTCATCGAAAAAATGAAGATCGCCCTCGTGATGTCCGTGGTGGCCCAGGACAACCCGACGGTGGCGGTCCTCCACAAGACCCTCATGGAGGAGTTCGGGCAGCGGGCCGATTCCAAGCTCGTGGATTTTTTCCATAAGGAGCTCAAGAAAAAGGAGCGCCTCACCGAGGAGCTGAGCCGCTCCGTGGGCGAATCCGCCCTCGATCTCGTCCGCTCCGTGGCCACGGGGCCGGACCCCACCGTGGAAAAGCTCCACCAGCTCTTCCAGGAAAAACGGGGCGAGAAGGCCTCGACGGCGCTGGTGGCCTTTTTCCGGGCCGAGCTTCGGAAGAGGAGCTTACTGAAGGCCGGCGTCCGGGTGGCGGACGGCAAGAGCAAGATCGAGCTACTGAGATCGGTGGTGGCGGCCTCCGAGCCCACCCTGAAAAAGCTAAAGGACGCCTTCTTCAAGGAGTTCGGCATCACGGTGCCCCCCGAGCTCATCACCGTGTTCAACCTCGAGATACAGAAAAAGGAGGCCGCCGCCGCGGGCCTTACCCTCGCCGAGTACCTGGTGCGGCAGGTGAAGGAGCGCCAGCGCTTCCAGACGCCGCCCTTCGGCACGTCCACGGGAAACGGCTCCACGAAAAGATAGAAGAGCTTCATACCGGGTTGGGTAAAATAGGCGGGCATCTTATACAATAGCGGCCAAAGGAACCAAATGAACGTTCTGTCGCGGCTCCTCCTGGCGCTTGCGGTGATAATACTGACAGCCCGGGCCGTAGGCAGGGCGTTCCGCCTGATAAGGCAGCCAGCGGTCATGGGCGAGGTGGTGGCCGGCATCATGCTGGGCCCCTCCTTTCTGGGGTGGATCGCGCCGGGTGCGATGGCGTTCCTCCTGCCCGCCTCCGTCGTGACCCAGTTGGAGTTCATCGCGCAGTTCGGGGTAATCCTCTTCATATTTCTCGTGGGGGTCGAGCTGGACACCGGCCTTCTGCGCCGCCAGATAGGCACCGCCACGGCCGTGTCCCTCACGGGCATCGTCGCGCCCTTCGCCTTGGGAATCGGGGCGGCGTGGTGGCTTTATCCCCTTCTGGCGCCGGAGCATGTCTCCTTCGTCCACTTCGCCTTGTTTTTCGGGGTCTCGCTTTCCGTGACGGCGTTCCCGGTGCTTGCCCGCATCATCACCGACAGGGGCTTGCACGGGTCTTACCTTGGCTCCATCGCCCTCACGTGCGCGGCCATGGGCGACTTCGCGGCGTGGTGCATCCTCTCGTTCATTACGGGACTGGTGCTGGCGAAGCCCGGAGGCGCCTTCCAGACGGTCCTCATGACGCTACTCTATATTCTGTGCATGTTCGTGGTGATGGGGCCCTTGGCGCGCTGGTTCACCCGCCGCGTCGACCGCGCGGGGCGCATGAGCCGCGGGAGCATGGCCGTCGCGTGCGTGGCGTTTCTTCTCTCCGCGTCCCTGACGGAATACATCGGCATCCACGCCCTTTTCGGCGCATTTTTCCTGGGGGTGGTGATCCCCCACGACTCGCTTCTCGCGCGGGAGCTCAAGGTAAAAATCCACGATCTCGTGGTGGTCCTGTTCCTGCCGGCTTTTTTCGCCTTCACCGGCCTTCGCCTTCGTGTCGGGCTTTTGTCCTCGGTGGACGACTGGCTCATTTGCGGTATCATCATCATTCTGGCAAGCGCCGGGAAGTTCGGCGGCGTGAGCCTGGCGGCCATGCTGGCTGGGGTCGGCCGGCGCGACGCGGCGGCCCTCGGGATACTGATGAACACGCGCGGGCTCTTCGAGCTTGTGGTCTTAAATCTGGGGCTCGATATGGGCATCATCTCGCCCCGTCTCTTCGCCATGCTGGTCATAATGGCGCTTGTGACCACCTTTGCGACGGCTCCGGTCCTTGCGGCCCTGACGCGGCCAACGGGAAAGGCTTAAGAGCCGCTGGAACTGAACCGGTCAACAAATTGAAACCATTGCGGGATGGGCTATACCCATCCGGATCGGAAGGATAATGGCCCTCATCTACGAAAAAAAAGGACGCCTCGCCCTCATCACCATAAACCGCCCGGAGGCCCGGAACGCCCTCGACCCGGAAACGGCCCTGGAGCT
>JAKAGN010000224.1 GCA_021815525.1 Deltaproteobacteria bacterium | reverse complement strand
CTTCTTGGCGAAGTAGTAGCAGCGCTCGGCCCGGGCCTGGAGAAAGGGGTCCTTGGAGTGCCGCATGGTGCGGTAGCCCTGCATCATGACGTCCATCACCGACAGAACCGTGGGGCCGTTGGTTTCGGTGAGCTTCTGGTGGGCGATGTCGAAGTACTTCTGTATCTCGCCGTACTTGAAGGTGGGGTGGATGAGCCCGTTGTCGCTCCAGAGCATGGTGTCCTCGGCCCCGAAGTTTTCGTGAATCCTGCCATCCTCGGAAAGCCTTTCGTAGAGCATGGTCCCGGGGCAGGGCCGCAGGGGCGAGACCTGGTATAGGTCGGGCTTCAAGGACACGAAGTAGTCGATGTCCTCGATGATGTTCTCGTGGTTGTGGAAGTCGAGGCCTAAGATGTTGGAGCCGATGATGAGGATACCGTACTTGTGCAGCTCGTCGAAGACCTCCTTCACGTCGCGGCCGATGCGCTTCGAGAAGTTGTGGCTCTCGGTTATCTGATCGGAAAACTTGGACTCCACGCCGATCCACAGGACCCCCACGCCGCTCCGGGCCAGCTCCTCAACCGTGTACTGGCTGATGGAGCGGATGGAGGCGAAGCAGAACATGTTCACCTTGCCTATGAGGTTCTCCTTCTGCAGGAGCTCGCCCAGCCGGAGCACGTAGTCGCGGTCGATCAAAAAGTCCTCGTCCCAGATCATGTTGAAAAGGGCGGGCATCCCGTGCATCTTCTCGTGGGCGGCCTTGAGGGAAGCGCAGGCCTCCTCCGGAGGGGTCACCACGATCTTCTTGAACTTGAAGAAGTGCGAGGTGTTGCAGAACTCGCAGGCGTTGGGGCAGCCAAGGGCCACCAGGGTTGAGCTCAGGGGCACGCGCAAGAGGGACTCCACGCCCCTCAAGGTCGCCTCGAAGAGGGGCTGCCGCGTCTGGGTGAGGGGCATGTCCGTGGGCTGGCCCAGGAGCTTGCGGAAGAAGCCCACGCCCTCCTCGAAGCACACGAAGTCGGCGTTTTCCTTCAGGTAAGCCGAGGCGCCGCCGGTGTCCCGGGGGTAGGTGTTGAAGATGTGGTTCACGCCGTAGCCGCCCAGGACGATCTTGGTCTTGGGGGCGACCTCGCGGGCTATCCTCACCATCTTGGAGATGGGCACCAGGTAGACGGACTTCACCTGTATGGCGAAGTAATCATAGCCTTTCCGAAGCTCCTTGCGCAGAAGCGCCTCGGTGGGCCACTCCAGTATCGTGGTGTCGGCGTCGAGGTTTTCCGCTATCAGATACAAGGCGAAGGATGGAAAATAGCTCCGCAAGGTGAAGGCGCCCTGGCTTCGGGTCAGACGGGCCGCAAAGAGGTCGTTTATGTCCTCCCCCCAGCCGGTCTGGTAGGGGCCCATCGAGCTTGAAAGCAGCACTTTCGTCATGGCCATCCTCCGAGGAGCCGCAAGATTTTTACTACCGTAAAAATTTTACGGCGGAAAAGGTCACGGGACCTCCGGGCGGGTCCCCTTTTCGACGAGCGGATGGATTCCACCCGGTTATTGGAATCATTTTTTTACGAAAGGAAAATATTGTCGCCCGGTCTGATAATCTCACCCCCGAAAAAGCGTCCGAAACTATAAAACCGGACGTGCGACGCGAGGGGTGCAAGGCGACAACATCTTGAAAAGCTTTGGAATAGCCTTAAGCTTCCTGTTCGGCGTCCAAGTGGCCGGAAAGGGGTGGACGCGGCCGAAAATCATCCGGAAAACGCCCTGGGACCGTGTTAAAAAAACCGGCCACGCCCTGGACGGCCTCCCCCGCCCCCACGAGCCCCCGCCCGAAAAACAGGCCCGGCTAGCCGCTGGCGGACAACATGGCCGAGGCCGCTATGTCAGTATGGCCACAAGGGACGCGCCCGCCGCCCGCCGGGTGGAAAATCCCAGGCGGCGGAGAAGAAAAGGCGCCACGGGAAACCCGACCCCGGGACCCGGCAGGGCCGCGCACTTTCCCACCACCACGCCGAACCCGCAAATCCCGGCGAAAAGCGCCTCCGCCTGCATGGCAAGTCCCTCCATTGGGCTGTTCCGCCGCCGAAAGCCCCGAGAATGAAGGCTGAGGATAAGTTTCCGCGGCGTTTCATGCCGCCTCCTTGCAGGAACGCCCGGCCGCGGCGGGCCGCCATGCTACGCGCCGGGCCGTCGAATCAGGAGCCGGAATCGTTTTTTACTGCTGTAAAAATTGCCAGGGCCTCGTCCACCGAGGCGTCGGCGTGGATTATGGCGGAAAGCGCCTTCATCATGGCCAGCGGAAACTCGTGCTGCCAGATGTTGCGCCCGAGATTCACGCCGCAGGCCCCGCGGTCCATGCCGTCCCGCACGAACTCCATGACCCCCCGGTCGTTCACCTTTGGGCCTCCCGCCATGATGACGGGAACCGGGCAGCCGCCAACGACCTTCTCGAAGTTCTCGCACCAGTAGGTCTTCACCACCCGCGCGCCCAGCTCGGCGGCTATGCGGCAGCACAGGGCCAGGTAGCGGGCGTCGCGCTTTTCAAGCTCCTTCCCCACCGCCGTCACCGCCATGACCGGAATTCCGTAGCGCTCGCAGGCGTTGACCATCTTGGCCAGGTTCATCAGGCTCTGCCGCTCGTAATCGGTGCCCACGAACACGGAGACCCCCACGGCCGCGGCGTTTAGGCGGATCACCTCCTCGATGTCGGTTGTGATCTCCTCGTTGGCCAGATCAGCCCCTATGACGCTGGTTCCGCCCGAAACCCTAAGGATGACGGGCACCTCACAGGCCGGGTCTATGGCGTTCCGCAAAACCCCCCGGGTCACGAAGAGGCCGTCGGCGTAGGGAAGGAGCGGAGCCGCGGTCTCGCCCGGCTTCTCCAGCCTGCGGGTGGGTCCCTGGAAGTATCCGTGGTCTATGGGAAGAAACATGGTGCGGCCGTCCTTTTGAAAGAGCCTCGCCATGCGGTTCTTCATGCCCCAGTCCATTTTCCCTCCTTTTTATGTCTTTAGCCCGAAATTAAGCTGATATATGCCCGCAAGGGACCACTCCGCCCCACGCCGGGGGCGCTCCCCGGACCGGCGGGCGCGGAGAGAATATCCTCCGCGCCCGGCTTCCACGGATTCCGCCCCTTTCAGGGCTGCGGGATCATTCGCCCTCGAAGGAGCACAGGGAGAAGACCTCGCAATCGGGAATCCTGCTGCGGCCGTTCAGATCCGGAAGCTCCACCATGAAGGCGCATTCAAGGACGTGGCCGCCAAGCTGCTTTACGAGCTTCACCGCGGCGGAGATGGTCCCCCCGGTGGCGATGAGATCGTCCACGATCACCACGCGCTCGCCGTGGGAGATGGCGTCCTCGTGCATTTCCACGATGTCGGTGCCGTACTCCAGGGAGTACTCCGCCCGGATGGTGCGGTAGGGGAGCTTCCCCTTCTTGCGCACCGGGACGAACCCGACCCCCATGCGGTACGCCAGGGCCGAGCCGAAGATGAAGCCGCGGGCGTCGATGCCCGCGATCTTGTCCACGGCCGTGTCCTTGTAGCGGGTGTAGAACATGTCGATGGCCACCCGGAAGGCGTTGGGGTCCTGCAGGACGGTGGTGATGTCCCGGAACATGACGCCCGGAATGGGCCAGTTGGGAACGGTCCGGATTTTTTTGGTGAGATCCACGCTTCCTCCTTTCCCGGCAAGGCCGGGCGCATCTTTGTGCCTACTTTCCGGCGATCCTCGCGGCCGCGGCGATCAGTATCCGCTTCACGTTGTCGGCGTTCCTGCGGAAGACCTTAAGGATCTCGTCCCAGGAGACCGGCGCCTCGTCGGTCTTCCAGCAGTCGTAGTCGGTGCTCATGGCCACGGCCGCGTAGGGGATGCCCAGCTCGTTCGCCAGAATCGCCTCGGGCGCCACCGACATGTTGATGATGTCGCCGCCCCAGAGCCGGAACATCTTGGACTCGGCCCGGGTCGAGAAGCGCGGGCCCTCGATGGTGACGAGCGTCCCCTTCTCGTGGGTGCGGAACCCCAGCGAGCGGGAGCAATCGATCAGGGCCCGGCGCAGGCCCTCGTCGAATGGGTCGGCCATGCCGGTGTGCTTGGCGCCGTTCTCGAAGGAATCGAAAAAGGTCGTGTTGCGGCGCCTGGTGAAATCGATGAACTGATCGGGGATCACGAAGTCGCCGCGGCCGATCTCCTCCCGAAGGCTTCCGCACGCCGTGGTGGCTATTATGTGGGTGGCCCCGATCTCCTTCAAGGCGTAGATGTTGGCCCGGTAGTTGACCTGGGTGGGCGAGAGGGTGTGCTTTTTCCCGTGCCGGGCTAAAAGCGCCACAGGGACGCCCCCGATCTTCCCCTGGCAGACGGGTGAGGACGGCGGCCCGTAGGGGGTCGTGACCTCCGCAGAGGAGCCGTCCGAAAGGATGTCCGGGTCGTCTAAGCCCGACCCGCCTATGATGCCCAGCTTCACCATGACGTTTTCACCTTCCTTGCAAGGTTGTCGAAAAGCTCTTCACGGTTGTCTCCGATACCAAGCTTAACCGAATAGCCGCATGAGCGCAACACCGTGAGGCTCGCGTTTTCGACCGTCCTATGCTAGGGGCTGTTTCCAAAAAAATCTTTGCATTCGGTTGCGTCTTCATCCCGGCCGACTGCGTTGCGCTCACTGCGGAATATGTACAATATTCCTCGGTCGCGCGCCTTGTCGCCCGGGCGAACCCGCAACCTCGGTGCCACAACCTTTTTTTGGAAACAGCCCCTAGATTCCGGCCTCGCGGCGGATGGTATCGGCCAGGTCCGTCTTCTCCCAGGTGAAATCCGGGTCTTTCCTTCCAAAATGCCCGTAGGCGGAGGTCTTCTGAAAAATGGGCCGCAAAAGGTTCAGGTGGCTGATGATGGCCGCGGGCCGAAGGTCGAAGACCCGGGTCACGATGTCCCTCAGGCGCTCGGCGGAAACCATGCCGGTGCCCTTGGTGTCAACGAGGACCGAGACCGGATGGGGCACGCCGATGGCGTAGGCGATCTGCACCTCGCACTTCTTGGCTATCCCGGAGGCCACGATGTTTTTGGCTATGTAGCGGCCCATGTAGGATGCGCTGCGGTCCACCTTCGACGGGTCCTTGCCGGAAAACGCGCCGCCGCCGTGGCTTCCCTGGCCGCCATAAGTGTCCACGATGATCTTGCGCCCCGTGACGCCGCAGTCCCCCATTGGGCCGCCCACCACGAAGCGGCCGGTGGGGTTGATGAAGTACTTGGTGTCGCCGTCGATCATTTCGCGGGGGATGGTCTTCTTGATTACCTCCTCGATGATGGCCTCGCGGATGTCGTTTAGGGTCACATCCGGCTTGTGCTGGGCCGAGACCACCACCGCGTCCACCCTTTTGGGCACGC
>JAKAGN010000223.1 GCA_021815525.1 Deltaproteobacteria bacterium | reverse complement strand
GAGTATCTTCATTTCAGGCCCCCTGATCGCCCCCGGCCCCGGGAAGGTACCGGCCTATCTCCGCCGCGAAGGTTTCCGGATCGATGGGCTTTTCCATGTAGCCGTCGCAGCCGGCCGCGATGCCCCGCTCGCGGTCCCCGGTCATGGCGTAGGAGGTGATGGCCACTATGGGAATGGAGGCCGTTTCCGGGATGGCCTTCAGCTCCCCCGCCACCGTGTAGCCGTCCATGCCGGGCAGCTGGATGTCCAGGAGGATGAGGGCCGGCCGGATGCGGCGGGCCAGCTCGATGCCGGCGGGGCCGTCTCCGGCCTCCACGACCTCGTAGCCTTTCCGCGTAAGGAGGAAGCTCATCATGTAGCGGTTCTGCTCGTTGTCCTCGATGAGAAGGACGCGTTTTTTCATGGTTCCGCCTCCCTAAGGCTCCGGCGGCTCTTCCCCGGGCAGGGTGAAGGTGAAACGGCTTCCCGCGCCGGGGCCCGCGCTTTCGGCCCGGATTTCGCCCCCCATCATGGAGACGAGGCGCCGCGATATGGAAAGCCCCAGGCCCGTGCCCTCGAACTGCCGGGTCATGCCGCAGTCCACCTGGCGGAAGGCCTCGAAGATCGTCTCCATATCCTCGGGCCGGATGCCGATGCCGGTGTCGGCGACGCCGACCCGCACGATCCCGCCGGGGGAGGCCTCCCCCGCGCCAGCCCGCGCCTCCGGCGGAACCCGCTCCGCGCTCACCCTTACCTCGCCCCCGCCCGGCGTGAACTTGACGGCGTTACTCAACAGGTTCGTCAGGACCTGCTCGGTCCTCCTCCTGTCCGCGACGATATTCAAGGGACCCTCCGGCAGCGCCGCCTCTATGCGCACCCCGCCCTTTTCAGCGATGGGCCTCATGGCGGCCACGGCGGAAAGGATGATGGCCGAAAGGTCGAAGGGCTCGCGGGCGATGGAAAGCTCGCCGGCCTCGATCTTTGAGATGTCCAGGACGTCGTTGATGAGGTTTAAGAGGTGCCGGCCGCTTTTCTGCACCATGCCGAGCTGCTTTTCCTGCTCCTCGCTCAAGGGGCCGCCCAGGCCCTGGAGGAGTATCCCCGTGAAGCCTATGATGGAGTTTAGGGGCGTGCGAAGCTCGTGGCTCATGGTGGCCAGGAAGGCGGATTTGATCCGGTCGGCCGACTGCGCCTTCTCCATGGCCACGGCCAGCTCCGAGGTGCGCTCCATGATGCGCCGTTCCATTTCCCGGTTGATTTGCCGCAGCTCCTTCGTCCGGGCGTTCACCTGGTGTTTCAAAACGAAGCTCCCGGCCAGGCTCGAAAGAAGGACGAGGCCCACGACAAGGCCGAGAACCTGAAGCCACGCCGGAGGCCTGAACGGGACGGACTCGGATATCCAGCGTTTGAGCGACCTGTAATACGCCGATTGGGGATCCTTTTTCATTTCAAGAAGATGCCGGTCGATGGCCGCCAGCAGGAACTTGGGGTCCTTCCTGGACGCCGCGAAGAAAAGATCGGAAGGCTCGAAAATGACCCCGGTGTCCACAAGCCCCAGCTTCTTGGCCTGCATCAGGCCATAGAAGCGGTTGGTGACGGCTGCGTCGGCCTCCCTGCGGGAGAGCATCTCGAACATCGTTTTGTAATCGGGCACGGAAACGAGGGTGAAGTTCAGGCCGAAGCCCTTGCTCAGCCTTACAAAGGATTCCTGCTGAACCGAACGGTCCATGACGAGGATTTTCTGCCCGTTTAAATCCAAGAGGGATTTTATCTTGCTGCCCCTGGGCGCGTAAACCTGAAACCATGACGAAAGAACCGGCACCTTGTGGAAGGCGTACTGATTTTCACGCTCCGGGCTCAGGGCCACGTCGGGCATGAGATCGATCTCCCCCTTCGCCAGCCGGTCCAGGCCCTCCGCCCAGGTGCCCGGCACGTACCGGATGCTCCAGCCCTCGCTTTTCGCAATGGATTCGATCACATCGATGAAGATGCCGGCCGGCCGGCCGGATTCGGAGATGAAGATTTTAGGCGCGTTTGCGTAAACGCCGACCTTCACGGTCTTTCCGTCGGCCTGCGCAAGCGGGGCCGCCCAGTGCGCCAGGGCCCACAGGATCATGGAAATGCACAACAAAATGCGTAGGCGGGAAGTGGTGTTCCAGGGCTTCATCACCGCTTTTCCCTTCCGGGCGAGGCCTTGAAAGGTGTTTTTCTTGGCGGGGAAGCGGGCGCGGCGGCGCGGGCGGCGCCTGAAACGAGCAGTGGCGGCATCCCGCGGGCGGAAGGGGCCAGCGCGACGCCCGCCGGGGGCCTGGCCGCGGCGATCCTGGCTGGTAGTCCGCAAATCTCTCCCGTCGCGGTTTTCATGGCTGGATCCTTGTGGACGATGGGGCCTGGCGTGGAGGATGCGTGAACTTTTTTATATTATATCATGTTTCATATGAAGCTATGGCCATGAACAATTTTTAGGTGAAAGCGATCCGGGCTCCCGGCCGGAAACCGTCACCCCGCTGGAAGCCGGGGCGTCGCAGGCGCAGAAGACACGAATCCGGATTGAGGCCTTCGTCCTTCGATGTTCGGACTTTACGCGGCTCCCCGGTCCCCGGGCGATTTTTCCCGATGACCATCAAGTACCATATCCCGATTTGCCTCCGCAAGCCGAATGTTCTCCCCGGGACCGCCGCCTTGCCGGCGCCCGTCCCCGGCGACCCTTGCGCGTGCGGCCGCCTCGCCTTCCCCAAGGTTTCGTTTGCCTTGGAGACGCGATTCGGGTAAGAATTACGATCTTCGTCCAAGCACAGTGAAGGAGCGCAACGCATGAAGATCATGGTGTCGGGAAAGGGCGGCAGCGGCAAGAGCACCGTCGCGGCCCTTCTGGCAAGGGCGCTGGCGCGGCAGGGGCGGGACGTGCTCCTGGTGGACGCCGACGAGTCCAACTTCGGGCTCTCGCGCCTGGCGGGGGCCGAGACCCCTGAGATACTCCTCGAGAACCTGGGCGGCCGCGCCGGGGTGCGCGAGAAGATGAACTCCGCAAGCGACGCGAACCTGATCCCCATCATCAACCGGCCCTTCACCATGGCCGAGATCCCCGCCGCGTGCCTCACCGAGGCCTCCGGCGTGAAGGTCTTGGTGATGGGCAAGGTGAAGCACTTCGGCGAGGGCTGCGCCTGCATGATAGGGGCCCTGACCAAGCGCTTCCTTTCGAATCTTGAGGCACCGGCGGACGCCTTCGTCATCGTGGACACCGAGGCCGGCGTGGAGCACTTCGGCCGCGGGGTTGACGGCGCCACGAACCTGATCCTCGCGGTGGTGGACCCCACCTTCGAGTCCATCCTGATGGCCGGAAAGCTCGCCGAGATGGCGGCCCAGGCCGGGGTTGCGCTCAAGCTCGTCTTGAACAAGACCGACCTCCGCATCGAGGCGGCCCTTAGGGCGAAGCTGAAGCCCGAGGACATCGCCGCGGTTATCCCCCAGGACGACGCCCTTTTCCTGGACTCCCTGGAGGGCCGCGCGCTCTCCGCCGAGCCCCCGGCCCTCACGGAGCTGGCCCGCTTCGTCTCCACCTTCGGCGAAACGAGCCGGGCCGCGTCCACCGCCGCGCCGCCGCCCTTCCGCACCCTGAAATGACACGAGGAACGTAAATGTCCAAGCGCCTCAAGAAGCTCGCCGCCCTGCCGCTCGCCGCCGGCCGGGCCGCCGCCAGGGCCGCGATCCTGCCGGTGGCCGCGCCGCTCTCCCTCATGAACACCGCCATCGACATCCCAGAGGACGTCTCGCACCTTGTCACCTACAACCCCGCGGACGAGGTCCGGCCCGAGGAGGCCGGGATGAGCCCAGAGGGCGTGGCCGCCATCTGGGAGGCCGTAGAGGGTCTCTACCGCTCCGGTATGCACCCGGCCGTGTCCTTCTGCCTCAGGCGCAACGGCAAGGTGGTCCTGAATCGCGCCATCGGCTTCGCCAAGGGCGCGGGGCCCGGCGATCCGCCCGGCGACCTCAAGACGCCCGCCACCCCCGAAACCCCCATCTGCCTCTTCTCGGCCTCCAAGGCCGTCTCGGCCATGTGCATCCACCTTTTGGTGGAGTGGGGCGAGATACGCCTCTCCGACCCGGTGGACTACTACATGCCGGAGTTCTCCGCCCACGGAAAGCAGAACACCACCATCTTCCAGGTCTTGTCCCACTACTCGGGCTTTCCGGCCGTGCCGGAGTCCGCCGACACGTCGCTCCTTTTCGACTTCGACGAGTGCGCCCGGCTCCTGTGCGAGTCCAAGCCCCTTCTTCGGAGCGGCTCCCACGCGGCCTACCACGCCATCACCGGCGGCTTCGTCCTAGGCTCCATCGTAAAAAAGGTGACCGGGAAAGACATCCGCGAGTTCCTGGCCGAGTACATCCAGCGGCCCCTGGGCTTCCACTACTTCAACTACGGGCTTCCGCCCGGGGAGATCAAGGACGCGGCCACCAACTACTTCACGGGCCTTCCCGTGCCCTACCCGGTTTCCGTCTACATAAGGCGCGTCCTGGCCGCCTCATGGGAGGAGGTGGTGAAGGTCTCCAACGACCCCCGCTTCATGACGGCCATCATCCCCTCCGGCAACATGTACGCCACAGCGGACGAGGCCTGCCGCTTCTTCCAGATGCTCTTAAACTACGGCGAGCTAAATGGCGTGCGGATTTTCTCTCCGCTCACCGTCCGCCGCGCCACCATCGAGGCCCGGCCCCAGGAGTTCGACCGGATGCTGTTTCTGCCCATGCGCTACTCCGCGGGCTTCATGCTGGGAAACGACCCCGTGGGCATGTTCGGGCCCTTCACCCGGGAATGCTTCGGCCACTGGGGCTTCATCAACTCCTTCTGCTGGGCCGACCGGCGGCGCAACATCGCGGGCGCGCTCCTGACCACCGGGAAACCCCTCCTGGGGACGCACCTTCTGCCCCACGCCAGGTTCCTGGCCGCGGTCTCCAAGAACTGCCCCGCGCTCCCCGGCGGCGGCGAAACCCGCACGCGCGCGAACCGGCTCCTGGGAAAGGCGCTCAAGATGTGAAGAGGCGGTGGAAAGGATCGCGGGGGAGGGAGGGAACACCCTTTTTTCAAAAGGGTGTTCCCTCCCTCCCCCGCACCCCCTCCCCCCTTTCCAAAAGGCCCGGGGGCGCAAACCGCCCCCGGACCCCCGATAATCGCTCCGCGTGCTTCGCACGCTCCGTGAATAGCTGAAAGCGAAAAGGCCGCCATGAAAAAGGTTTTGATAGTATTCGAAACGGTATCGGGCGCGACCGAGGCCGTGGCGGGCATCCTGGCCAAGGAGCTGGCCGGAAGGGGCTGGGACGTCAAGCGGAAGCGGGCCGGGGAGGTGAAGGGCTCCGACATCGCCTCGGCGGACGCCGTGGCGGCCGGAAGC
>JAKAGN010000222.1 GCA_021815525.1 Deltaproteobacteria bacterium | reverse complement strand
GAAGCACCAGGATCCCCCGCGGCTCACGTGGCCCGAACCGGCATCGGGACCTGGGCCCGGAGGGTCATTTTCGGGGGGGGCGGAGGCGTAGTATCCCACGTCGTAGATGTCGCTGCACCATTCCCAAACATTGCCGCTCATGTCGTAAAGGCCCCACGCGTTGGGAAGCTTTCTTGCAACGGGATGCGTTGTGCCGCCCGAATTTTCGCTGTACCAGGCGTAGTCGCCGATGCCGTCACCCTTTCCCCAGTAATAGGCGGTGGTGCTTCCAGCCCGGCAGGCGTACTCCCACTCGGCCTCGGTGGGAAGGCGGTAACGGGTGGTGTTTTCAAGCTCGTTCAGGCGCTTCAAAAACTCCTGGACATCATACCACGTAACCCTTTCCAAAGGGCACTCATCCCCGCAATCCTTGTAGTGGGATGGGTTCGTCCCCATAACGGCCTTCCACTGGCCCTGGGTGACCTCTGTCACCTGCATGAAAAAGCCCCGCGTGAGGTTAACCCTGTGTTGGGGGCTCTCCTCCGACGAATGCCCAGGCTCAGATTCCGGGCTTCCCATCATGAAGGTCCCGGGCGGGCAATATACGAACTTCATTCCAACGCTGTTTTCGGGCGTGGGCGCGCCGGCGCCCTTCGCCGCGCCCGGGGCCTGGGCCGGGGCCGGGGTCAGCGCCTTGGCCGCTTCTTCCTTCCAGTGGTCGCGGCGGATGCGGGCGTGCTCCCTCATGGAGTCGTCGTCCACTGAGTAGGGGTTTTCCTGGGCCAGAACGGCCAGCATCCTGTCCCAGGCTTCGGCCTTCTGGTCGGGCGTAAGGGCCTCGTCCTTGTCGTAGGCATCGACCTTTTCATACTCCCGGGTGCGTTCGGCCTGCCAGGCGGCCCACGATTCCCGCGCCTTTCTCTGCTCCTCCGCGGCCTTTTCTATGTCGTCGAACTGCATTCCGCCGGGCGAAGGCAGGCCCGCGGCGGGCGCGGTCACCGGCTTCACCGGCCTTGCCGCGGCCCCCGACGGATAAAACAGGAACTGCCCGCCCTCGTGGAACGCGCCCTCCATGATGCCCTTCTGGGGCTCCTGGCTGCTGTTGGCCTTCACCGGCGTGTAGAGGTCCACGTAAAGATCGTTGGTTACGAAGGGCTTTCCCTGGTCGGCCAGCCGGGTGAGGGCCGCGCGGAGATAATGGTTGAAGACGGAGTGCAGCCCGTCCGGCGAGCCCGAGTCGGCAACGGGCTGAAGACCGCCCGCGGCCAGTATCTCGCGGCTTTTGAGGGTCGCGTCCTCGGTGAAGCCCTCCCTGGACAGAAGCGAGCCCGAAAAGCAGGAGTCGGCTATGACGAGAACCTTCTTGGCCTTGAAGGCCGCGCACCAGTCCCTTACCGTGCTGTTGGGGATGCCGTCGGCCGGGCTTTCGGTGTCGGAGGGGAACCACCAGCCGAGGCGCGTGTCCTTGTCGTAGTAGCCGTGGCCCGCATACGCTATGATCACGGTGTCGTTTTCGCCCACCTTCTTCAGCATGTCGTAGATGGTGCGCTGGATGTTCCGGGCGGTGGCGTCCAGGTCGTAAAGCTCCACCACGTTTTCGCGCCGGTAGCCGAAGCGGGAGATCAAGAGGTCCCGGAGCGCCTCCATGTCGGCCTTGCAGGACTTCAGATCCGGCGCCACCCGGTTATCGGCGTAATCGTCTATGCCTATCAGGATCAGCCACTGGCGGCCCGCCGGGTTCACCGCCGGCAGGGGTTTCACCGCGACGCCCCGCGCGGCGCCCTCCCCCGCGAAGGTCCCCTGCGCACCGAAGCCCGGCAAGCCCGCGGCCGCGAGAAGAACCAGGGCCAACAGCCCGGCGCGCATGGCAAAACGTTGCATGGAAGACCCCCTTCCGTCTTTTGAACCCACGGATACCGCCCTGCGGCATCCGATAATTGATGCAAACCCATTAGCACGGGCGGGCAAACCGCGCAATGGGAGCGGTTAGGCGCGGATTTCAGGCCCCAGGACAAGGGGCCTTGCCGACAGAAGGGGTTTTTGATACCCTTTTCCCTGAAAGGCCCGGCTTGCGAAGGCCCCGCGCGGGAGGCCGCCTCGGAAGCCCCGACGGTAAGGACGGGAAATGGACGACATCTTCCAGCAGAAGGCCTTCGAGGAAGCGGCCCGGGACGCGCCCCTGGCGGAGCGGATGCGGCCGGAGACCCTGGACGAGGTCCTGGGGCAGGACCATCTCCTGGGCCCGGGCGGGCTTCTGCGGCGGAGCGTGGAGAAGGACCGCCTCTTCTCCCTGGTGTTCTGGGGCCCGCCGGGCTGCGGAAAGACCACCCTGGCGCGGCTTCTGGCCAAGGACACCCGCTCGCGCTTTCTACAGTTCTCCGCCGTGGGCGCGGGCGTTTCGCAGATCCGCGAAGCCGTGGCCGAGGCCAAACGCGCGCGCGCCCTCGAGGGCCGCCGCACGGTGGTCTTCGTGGACGAGATACACCGTTTCAACAAGGCCCAGCAGGACGGCTTCCTGGCCCACGTGGAAAGCGGGCTCATCACGCTTATAGGGGCCACCACCGAGAACCCCGGCTTCGAGGTCATCGCCCCGCTTCTCTCCCGCTGCCGGGTCCTTACGGTGAACGCTCTCTCCGAGGCGGACACAGCCATCCTTACGGACCGCGCCCTGGAGGACTCCCGGCGCGGCCTGGGCGGGCGCGGCCTCACGCTTGCGCCCGAGGCCCGGGCTCTTCTTTCATCGGCCGCCTCCGGCGACGCGAGGAAGGCCTTGAACACCCTCGAAACCGCGGCTTTCCTGGCCGGGACCGACGCAGCCTCCTCCGGGCTCATAACGGCGGCGCACGTTTCCGAGGCGCTCCAGAAGCGCGCGCTTTCCCACGACAAGGCGGGCGAGAGCCACTACAACCTCATCTCGGCCCTCCACAAGAGCCTCCGCGACTCCGACCCGGACGGGGCCCTCTACTGGCTCTACAGGATGCTGGATGCGGGCGAGGACCCCCTCTATCTCGCCCGCCGCATGATCCGCTTCGCCAGCGAGGACGTGGGAAACGCCGATCCCAACGCGCTTTCCGTGGCCATGAGCGCCATGAACGCCTACCACTTCCTTGGGCTTCCCGAGGGCGCCCTGGCGCTGGCCCAGGCCGCCTGCTACCTGGCCACGGCGCCCAAGTCCAACGCCCTCTACCGCGCCGAGGCCAAGGTGAGGGAGGCCGTGGCCGAGACCGGCGCCCTTCCCGTGCCCCTCCACATAAGGAACGCGCCCGTGGCCCTCATGCGGCAAGAGGGTTACGGCAAGGGCTACCTCTACGCCCACGACTCCGAAAACGCCCTGGTGCTCCAGGAGCACCTGCCGCCGGAGCTTTCCGGCCGCGTCTTCTACGAGCCCACGGACCGCGGCTACGAGAAGGTGGTGAGGGACCGCCTGGCGCGCTGGCGGGAATTTCTGGCCTCCAAAAAATCCTCCGGGCAGTAGCCCCGGCCCCCGCGAGACGGATTTCACTCCGTATCCCGGCATCTTTAGCGTTATTTTACAGGTATGATCTGTTAATGTTACAGTTTGACATTTTTCTTTAATCTTTACACCGCAACTGCAATCCGGTTAAATTTCAGTCATATTTCATGCAAAGCCTCATTCGGCAGGATGAATCGCTTTTCTTTCACCTGGGGCGCGCGGGCGCCCGAAACTTTTCATGCACGCCGCTTTACCGGCTATCTTACGTACTTCAAGTGTGTTGGAAAAAGGGGGGGGATGGGGCGCGGGGGAAGGTGGGGGAGAACCGTATTTTCATGACTCCTCTCCACCTTCCCCCGCAAGCCCTTTCCTTAAACAATTTCGCGGGCGCGGAGGGGGCGGGGGATGTCCACGGCGGCGAAAAAGGACTTGAGCCTCGACATCGAGGCGGAGCGGCTGGTTTCGGCCACGGCCGGGGATTCGGCCCGGGGCTTCTCGGTGCCGGGCCTTGCGGAGCGGCTCCACGAGGAGCAGAAGAAGGCGGACACCCGGAGCCTGATGCTGGCCCGGTTCGTGATGGACACCGCTGACGCCCTGTCGGCCGCGTCCGCCGGAAACCTCACAAAGGCGGGCGAGCTTTCGGCCAAGATGAAGGATGCCCTGGAAGCCATGGGCCGGATGCCCGAGCGCCCAGGGGGGCTCATCATCCGCTTCCGGGGCCGCTACCTCCCCTCGGAGGGCAAGGCCTCGGCCAGGAACGACTACGAGGCGGTCCTGGGCTCGGCGCGCCTGGACATCGTGGAGCTGCGCGGCGTCACCAAGAGGATGGGAAACGCCATTGCGCCTTTTGCGGTCGGATTCGCCCGGGCCGTGTCGGCCCTGACCTCGCTCGGCATCAACACCCTTCACTTCACGCTCTTCGACGAGGGCGAGGATAAGGACGGCCTCACCGACCGCTCGCTTTCGGCGCTCTTTTCTTACTGCTACGCCCTTTCCGTGGAGGACGGCCTCTGCCCGGAGGGCGGAGGCGCCTGCATCCCGATAATCCGGGACTCCAGGGGCGAGCCGGCCGCGGATCTTTCCATCCTGGCGGCGGTAAACTCGGTTTCGGCGGCCAGCATAACGGCCATGGCCGAAAAGGTGCGCGCCCTCATGGACAAGGCCCCGCCCGACAGCCCGCTGCTCCAGTACGTGAGCGTGGCGGCCGCGGCCTTCGCCTTCGAGAAGCTCAAGGCCCAGCTGGTTAAGCCCGCGGTTTCCATCAACAACATGCGCTGGCTCTTCGCCGTGGGCGAGGACGACACCCTGCCTCCGCCCTCCGCCGCGGTGGTCCGCTTCGCCTCGCTCACCTTCGGCCGGGACTCCCGCAAGGCCGCGCGCCTGTCCACGAGCCTCTACGCCGACGACTGGGGCCGCGTTGACGCGGTCGAGGTCTTGGAGCGCCTGAAGCTCGCCTCGGACCTCCTTGCGGCCCTGGGCCGGAACCCGGCCTTCGGCGGAACCCTGGTGAGCCACGTCCTGGCCACGGTCAGGGCCGGCCTGGAACTCGTGCAGGACCCCTTCTTCGAGGGCCTCATCCTAACCGAAAAATCGGCGGCCGTGGAGGTGCCCGGATCCGGCGCCGTGTCGCGGAACCTGGACGAGCGGCTCCTTTCCCTCGCCCTCTTCTTCCGGCGGCGGGTGGCCGTAAGGCGAAAGATGAAGGCCCTGGCCAAGGAGGACGTCGCCTTCGACAACGCGGATTTGACCACCCTCTCCCAGGATTTCGACATGAGCCCCGCGGCCGCCCGGGAACTGGTCGAGATCGTGCGCTCCTGCTTCGACGGCGAGGGACGCTTCCTGCGCCAGGTCTTCGAGAAAAACATCCCCTCCTTCGCCCGCCACCACAAGGTCTTCGAGTTCCTGTGGCACTTTTTGAAGGAGCACATGAACCGCCAGGAGCGCGTGGCGCTCTTG
>JAKAGN010000221.1 GCA_021815525.1 Deltaproteobacteria bacterium | reverse complement strand
TCACCGGATCGGCCGGCGGACGGCGGTTGCGGCGGGTGAAATCGCGCGCGAGCTCCTCGCCGTCCTCGCCGGCGCGCAACACGTTGCGGAATTCGCCGAAATAGCGCGCGGCGGCATTGCCCTCGGGTGGGCAGGGATGGCAGCCTCGATCCTGCTGCTCGTGCGCTCGCCCCTGCCGCGCATCCGGAGGGCCTCGGACTTCCCGTCGGCTCAGCCCTGACCGGCTTTCAGGGCCTCGGCCTGGTGGTGGGTGGCCAGGGCCTCGACGATTTCGGAAAGTGCGCCCTCCATGACGGCGTCCAGCTTGTAGAGGGTGAGCCCTATGCGGTGGTCCGTCACGCGGTTTTGGGGGAAGTTGTAGGTGCGGATGCGTTCGCTCCGGTCGCCGGAGCCCACCTGGCTCTTGCGTTCGCGGGCGAGGGCCGCGGTCTGCGCGGTCTGCATCTGGTCCAGGAGGCGCGCTTTCAAGACCTTCATGGCTTTCGCGCGGTTCTTGTGCTGGCTGCGTTCGTCCTGGCATGTCACAACGAGGCCGGTGGGGAGGTGGGTTATGCGCACGGCGGAGTCGGTGGTGTTTACGTGCTGGCCGCCGGCGCCCTGGGAGCGGTAGACGTCGATGCGAAGCTCGGTGGGGTCGATCTTGACGTCCACGTCGTCGGCCTCGGGGAGCACGGCCACGGTGACGGCGGAGGTGTGGATGCGGCCCTGGGCCTCGGTTACGGGCACGCGCTGGACCCTATGGGTGCCGCTCTCGAATTTAAAGGTGGAGTAGGCGCCGGCGCCGGATATCTGGGCCACCACCTCCTTGAAGCCGCCGCGTTCGGCCTCGGAGGAGCTCATCATCTCCACGCCCAGGCCGCGGGTTTCGGCGAAGCGGGCGTACATGCGGAAGAGGTCCGCGGCGAAGAGGGCCGCTTCCTCGCCGCCGGTGCCGGCGCGGATTTCCAGGAAGACGTTCTTGTCGTCGTTGGGGTCGCGGGGAAGCAGCAGGACGGTAAGCTCGCGCTCCAGGCGCTCCTTTTCGGCCGAGAGGCGCTCGTAGTCCTCGCGGGCCAGCTCCTTCATGTCCGGGTCGGGGTCCCTCTGAAGCTCGCGGGCGTCCTCGATGCCGGCTATGACCTCCTTGTAGCGGAGGTAGGATGGCACGACGCGGGAAAGCTCCGAGTGCTCGCGGACGTACTTCTGGTAGGAGGTGAGGTCGGAGACCACCTTGGGGTCCGCGAGGAGCCCCTCCACCTCCATGAACCTCTGGTAAACGCCTTCGAGGCGATCGAGCATGGTTGCGCGCCGTTTTAGGGGAAATACCCGGGCCGGCTCTGCGCCGGGTCATGTTTCGGCGGGCCGGAGAAAACAATCCGCCGGGAAGCGCGGAAGCGCCCCCGGCGGAATTCCTTACGCCCGAAGAAAGCTACTTTTTTTCGGGAGCCTGGAACTTGGCGTACTTCCGGCGGAAGCGCTCGATGCGGCCGGCCGAGTCCACCAGCTTCTGCTTGCCGGTGAAGAAGGGGTGGCAGTTGGAGCAGATTTCCACGGAAATGTCCTGCATCACCGAGCCGGTCTCGATGGTGTTGCCGCAGGCGCACCGTATGACGGTGGGCTTGTAGTCGGGGTGGATGTCTTTTTTCATTACGCCTCTCCTTGGATCTTCCCGCGGGCCGGAATTCGGCTCACTGGTTCATTGAACGCAAAAACTCCTCATTATCCCTGGTCCCGCGCATTTTATCAAGTAAAAATTCCATCGAGTCCACGGGATTGAGACTGGAGAGGAGCTTCCGGAGGATCCAGACGCGGTTTAGGACCTCGTTGGATAGAAGCAGCTCTTCCTTCCTGGTGCCGCTGCGGTTGATGTCGATGGCCGGGAAGGTGCGCTTGTCGGCGAGGCGCCTGTCGAGCTGGAGTTCCATGTTGCCGGTGCCCTTGAACTCCTCGAAGATGACCTCGTCCATGCGGCTTCCGGTGTCCACGAGGGCGGTTGCGATGATGGTGAGGCTCCCGCCCTCCTCCACGTTCCTTGCCGCGCCGAAGAAGCGCTTGGGCCGGTGCAGGGCGTTCGAGTCCACGCCGCCGGAGAGAATCTTTCCCGAGGGCGGCACCACGGTGTTGTAGGCCCGCGCCAGGCGCGTGATGGAGTCTAAAAGAATAACCACGTCCTTCTTGTGCTCGACCAGGCGCTTGGCCTTCTCGATCACCATCTCGGCCACCTGCACGTGGCGCTGGGCCGGCTCGTCGAAGGTGGAGCTTATGACCTCGGCGTTCACGGAGCGCTGCATGTCGGTCACTTCCTCGGGCCGCTCGTCGATCAAAAGCACGATCAGGAAGACCTCCTTGTGGTTCCTGGCTATGGAGTTGGCCACGTTCTGGAGGAGCATGGTCTTGCCCGTCCTGGGGGGCGACACTATAAGACCCCGCTGGCCGAAGCCGATGGGGGTTAAAAGGTCCATGATGCGCATGGAGTAGTTGTCGTGCTCGCGTTCGAGGTTTATGCGGCGCTCGGGATACAGGGGGGTTAAGTTGTCGAAGAGTATCTTTTCCCGGGCCACGTCCGGGTCCTCGAAGTTCACCGTCTCCACCTTGAGAAGCGCGAAGTAGCGCTCGCTCTCCTTGGGCTGGCGGATCTGGCCGCTTACGGTGTCGCCGGTCCTTAGGTTGAAGCGCCGTATCTGGGACGGGGAGACGTATATGTCGTCGGGGCCCGGCAGATAGTTGTAGTCAGGGGCGCGCAGGAAGCCGAAGCCGTCGGGAAGTATCTCCAGGGTGCCCTCGCCGTGGATCATTCCGTTTTTCTCGGTCTGGGCCTGGAGAATGGCGAAGATGAGCTCCTGCTTCCGGAGCCCCGACGCGTTTTCGATGTTGAATTCCTTGGCCGTTTTCGTGAGTTCGGCGATCTTCTTGTCCTTGAGGGACGCGAGATTGAGATTTGCTACATTGTTGTTGCCGTTGCTGTTCTTGTCCGTGGACATGATTTCTTCCTTGGTTTATGATCGTGTAAATAAAGTCAACGTTCTCCGGCGCTTGCGCCGAAAAAAGACGGGCGTTCGTTTGATGGGCCTAAAGCCCGCGAGCCCTTTTGCAGGGGCGCGGTGCTTTCAGCGGGGCTCCGCAGTCCGCAGCGCTCTGTCCGGGCGAGGGCTGGGCCGTGGGACATTTCCGCGTTTCAAGGGCCTCGATCCAGCAGGGACGGGGTGTCCGCAGGGGCGGAACCCGCCGCTGCGCCGGGCCACGCCCGAACCGTTGGGACGGGGCGTGGAAAAGCTCACGGGATGCGGCGCATACGGACTTACGGAATCGAATCGTACACGACGGAGGCGTAAGGCCCGGAGACTGGATTTTTTATGAAGGCTATGCGACCTTTAGGAATGTTCCTTGAAGCGTGGCGGCCGGTTCGCCATCCGGCGGTCCGTGCGTGCGCGAAGGAGAATCCCTCGCCGGGCCGGGCGCGATGGCGGGTAAGTACGGCCGAAAGCTTCCTTCCCCTCCGGCGCAGGTTTCCGGGCTTCGGAAACGCGTGTTCCCGTCAAGGTGGATGGGCCAAGGTTCGGGAACTGATTCGGAGCGGGCTTACGATTGTTTCGAGGCGGCGGATCCCCCGGCAAACCCGATTGCCGGGAGTGGGGCATTTCGATACCCCGAGGGCTGGTCCCCCAATTCCATATGGTAAGATACGCGATATGGCCGGGCTTGTCAACTCTTTTGAAGTGAAGTGTTTTTACCCGGGCCATGCGGGAGAAGGAACGACCAGGATTCTCTCAGGCTTTTCACCTGGTATTTCCTGAAAAGCTCTCCAGCCGCCTATTTTCCCTCCTTCTTGTCGGCCGGCTTTTCGGCGGCCGGCGCGCTCGCGGCCGGAGCCGCGGCCGGCGGCTTCCCGGCCTTCACCAGGGCCTCGATCAGGGCCTTGGCCGAGTCGGGCACCGGCACCTTCTTGTCCACCAGGACCTCCGAGGCCTTCAGCTTCTGCCCGTAAAAGGACTCGGTTTCCTCCGCCAGGTAGGCTATCTTGGAGCCCTCCACCGCCACCCCGGCGTAGAGGCCCTTCTTGACCCGGGTGTAGCTCAAAAGGTTGGCCTCCAAATCGGCCGTGGTGGCGGCCTCCCGGCGCTTGCGGCTCTGGCCCGCCGCCACCGAGGCGTCCACCCCCACGCCGAAGTCGCCGCTCATGAAGCTTTTTAGCCCCTTCTCGTCCATGATTACGATCACGGTGTCCATGCTCTGGAAGCCGATCTGGAAGCCGGTGTTCAAGGCCCTGATCCGGAAGAAGGCGGGGGCGCCCCATTTCCCCTCGGCGTCCTTGGCCACCACCACGCCGTAGCCCTGGACCGCGCCTATGCCCCAGCCGATCTTCTTCATGTCCGGGAAGATGGCCACGGCACGGCACTTTGCGAGGATGTCGTCGGGAATGGCGGTCTCGTCGCTTTCCTGCATGATGTCTATGGCCTTGGCCGCGTCGGCCAGGCGTTCGGCCCCCTCGGAGCGGCCCGCGAGAGCCGGGCGAACGGTTGCGAGACAGAGCAGCGCCACCACCACGCAAACACCCATGCGGCGAGTCATGTAAACCTCCTGTGCTGAATAGGGGCTTCGGTCGTTTTTTCGGCCGTGGGGAAAAGACAGGCTCAATCAGTCATGCCAGAATATACTATTTCTCGCTCAGGGTCAACCTTCGGCGAATATTATTGACAATAGGAAAGATTCTCGTTATTATTTTCTGAACGCTCAGGAAGCATCCCGGCGGCGAATATTTTCAAGGGAGGAAATCATGGCCTTTTTCATTTGGAAGGACGAGTTCTCGGTCAAGGTGGGCCAGCTGGACGAGCAGCACAAGCGGCTTTTTTCCATGCTGAGCGACGTTTACGAGAAGATGATGGAGTACAAGGGCAAGGAGAGCATCGCCTCGGTGCTTTCCGGCATCGTGAGCTACACCATGACCCACCTCGCCGACGAGGAGCGGCTCATGCAGACCTACGGCTACCCCGAATACGCCGCCCACAAGCTGGCCCACGACAACCTGAAGGCCCAGGTCCAGGACTACCTGGATCGCGAGCAGCGCGGGGAGCGGGTGGACCTCATAGACGTGGCGCTTTTCCTCAAGAACTGGCTCTTTAGCCACATAGCCGAGGTGGACAAGCGCTACGCGTCCTTCTTCAACGCCCAGGGGCTTAACTGATACCAGGTTGCATTCAAAAATAGCGCCTTCGGTCCTTGGCCGATCTGCACTAAGTCCTTTCCCCAAGCTTCCGGGCTTCGGGCGGTGATATGCGAAGCCCTGGAAAAGCTACGGGACGCGTTGCTTCGCAACGCGTCCCGCGCATATCGGGGGTCCGGGGGAGGTTTGCTCCCCCGGGCCTTTTGGGAAAGGGAGGGGGGTGCGGGGGGAGGGGAAAACCTTTTCTGCGAAAAGGTTTTCCCCCCTCC
>JAKAGN010000220.1 GCA_021815525.1 Deltaproteobacteria bacterium | reverse complement strand
CCACCCTGGAAAACGGGGTGCTGACGCTGGTCCTTCCCAAGGCGGAGAGGGCCAAGCCCCGAAAAATAACCGTCAAGCAGGCGGGGCAGGCGGCCTGAAAACGCGATCCGCGGTGTCAGACTTCGCGGCGCGGTTCGGTCACGTACGAAAAGTACGCTCCCTTCCGCGCCGCTCGTCTTCCTTGCGGCTCATCGTTTTTATCCAGGCTTTATTTCCAGCCTTTTTCAAAGGGCTGTCGATGATCTGTTACAGGCTAGGCTAATATGGCAAGGGCCTGGTCCACCGAGACGTTCTGATGCACTATGGCGGCGATGGCCCGGGTCATCTTCTCGGGGTCCTTGTGCTGGAAGACGTTGCGGCCGATGGAGGCCCCGGCGCCGCCCGCGTCCATGGCGCCCTTCACCATCTCCAGGATGTCGCGGTCCGAGTCCATCTTGGCGCCGCCCGCTATAACCACCGGCACGCCGCAGCCCTCGATGACCTGGCGGAAGGTCTCGGGGCTTCCGGTATAGGGCACCTTCACGATGTCCGCGCCCATCTCGTTCCCCAGGCGCGCGGCGTGCTTCACGTACTCCACGCCGTACTCGTTCAGTATCTTCTCGCCCCGGGGGTAGACCATGGCCAGAAGCGGCATTCCCCAGTTGCGGGCCTCGTAGCTTATGCGGCCGAAGTCGCGGAGCATCTCCTTTTCCTGGCCGTCGCCTATGTTGACGTGGATGGAGACCGCGTCCGCGCCCAGCTTCATGGCCTCCTCGAGAGAGCAGACGATGGTCTTGGCGTTGGGATAGGGGGAGAGCGTGGTGGAGGCGGAAAGGTGAAGGATGAGGCCGATGTCCGGGCCCTTGCCGCGATGCCCCGCGCCCACCAGGCCCTTGTGCTCAACGACGGCGTTGGCGCCGCCGCGGGCCACGGCCGCCACGGCCTTCTTCATGTCGATGATGCCCTCGATGGGCCCCACCGAGATGCCGTGGTCCATGGGCACGATCACCATCTTTCCGGTGTCGCGGTTCTTGATGCGCTCGAGCCTGATCTGCTTTCCCACCATCGTCATGACACGTCTCCTTGTTTTCGTTATGCTGTTAGTGGTCATGTGCCTGCCCCTTGCTAAAACCTTGGACGTTCGTTTTCGGAAAAAAACGGAAAGCCGCCGGTGACATAAAGCCCAAGGCCGCCAAAGGCGGGCCGGACGGCATAAGCGCATACCGCGGGTATTTCGCTTTTCCGCCCGGCGTTGACGTTTCCTTCCCTTTTCATCGAAAACCCCCGTTCCACGTCTTTTCTTCGATCGAAGCCCCGGTTGCGGGGTCGCGTGACCGCCGAAGCCCCGGTTTCAGGCTCGCCGAAAACGATGAGCCGCAAGGCGCGCGAGTCGCGCTCGCAGGGAGCGTGCTGTTCGCACGTGACCGAGAGCAAGGCGAAGCGCAACACAGCGGATCGCGTTTTCGGCGAGCCTGAAAAAAAAAGCCGAGGCGGACACTGTGGTCCGCCTCGGCTCGGTTCGCGTCGCCTGTATTTAAGGGATCAGGGCCGCGCACCTCCGGGCAGACCGGGGGCGTAGTAATAAAAGTAATAAGCCCCAAAAAAGAGTCCGCCGGAAATGGAAGCCACCTTGCTTCTCCCTTGTAGTTGATGAAACTGGCCAACTGTGTACCAGGACACGGATTTGTGTCAAGTTTTTTTTAACGATTTTTTTTGCCGCCCCATTTGTGGTAGCAATATAAAGGGAAAGAAGAGGCGCGAATTTGCGGCAAAGCGCGCCGCAACTGTTGACAGACTATACTTCAAATGATAGCAGAGATCCTTATTTTATAGGGGATCGAAATCATAGACCACAGGGTCGATTTCCCCAACGGGGAAGAAGCGGGGCGCGGCAACGAACCGCCTCCGGAAGATTAACAGCCATATGAATATGGCTGGAACCCCAGCCTATCGAAGAACGATGAGATGCAAGGAGCGCGAAAAGCCAATGAGGGAGCGTACTTTTCGTACGTGACCGAAATTGACTTTGAAGCGCGACACAGCAGATCGCGTTTTTCGACAGGCTGGTGAAGGGAGAGTTTCACGTCATGAGCCAAAGCGTTTCCGTCTGTTCGTACAACGAGCCCATCCCGGAGGAATCCATAGCCGCCGGGCAGGACCACAGCATCTACACGCCCCAAAACCCCGTCAGGGTGGTGACCGCCACGAGCCTCTTCGACGGCCACGACGCATCCATCAACATAATCCGCCGCATGTTGCTGGGTAACGGCGTGGAGGTCATCCACCTGGGGCACAACCGCTCGGTGGACGAGATCGTGTCCGCCGCGGTGGAGGAGGACGTGCAGGGCGTGGCGGTATCCTCCTACCAGGGCGGGCACATGGAGTTCTTCCGCTACCTGGTGGACCTTCTGAAGGAGCGCGGCGCCGGGCGCGTCAAGGTCTTCGGCGGCGGCGGCGGCGTCATAGTTCCGGCCGAGATAAGGGAGCTTGAGGCCTACGGGGTCGAACGCATCTACTCGCCATCGGATGGAAGCCGCCTGGGCCTTCAGGGCATCATAAACGACATGGTCAAGCGCATGGATTTTCCGGTGGCCGAAGGCCCGGGCCTGGACGTATCGGGGCTTTGCCCCGAAAACCGGGTGCTTGTGGCCCGCGCCATAACCTTGCTGGAAAACTTCCGGGAGGAGGCCGATCCCCTGCGCGAGGCCTTGAAACAAAAGGCCCGGGAGAAAAAGGCGCCGGTTATCGGCATAACGGGGAGCGGCGGCGCGGGAAAAAGCTCCCTCACGGACGAGATAATCTTGCGGCTCACCCACGATTTTCCCGAGATACGGGTGGCGGTGGTTTGCACCGACCCCTCCCGCCGCAAGACCGGCGGCGCGCTTCTCGGGGACCGCATCCGCATGAACGCCATAGAAAACCAGCGCGTTACCATGCGCTCGCTTGCCACGCGCCAGTCCAGAACCGAGCTTTCGGCGGTGATCCGCGAGGCTACGTGGGTGTTCCAGGCCGCGGGCTTCGATCTCGTGATCGCCGAGACCGCCGGAATCGGCCAGGGCGACACCGCCATCGTGGATCTCGTGGACATCCCGGTCTACGTGATGACCAGCGAGTTCGGGGCCGCCACCCAGCTGGAGAAGATCGACATGCTGGACTACGCGGACCTGGTGGTGGTGAACAAGTACGAGAAGCAGGGCGGGCCGGACGCGGTGCGGCTGGTGGCCAAGCAGGTGCAGCGTAACCGCGGGGCCTGGGACAAGCTCCCCGAGGACATGCCGGTTTTCGGCACCTCGGCGGGCAAGTTCAACGACGACGGCGTGACGGCCTTTTACCTTGCGCTCCTGGACCGCGTGGCCGAAAAGACCGGGGTCTCGTTCGGCTCCAGGCGGCCGCGGCCCGAGGGCAAGGTCTCCACCAACAAATCCGTCATCATCGCGGGCGAAAAGGTGCGCTACCTCTCGGAGATCGCCGACGCCGTGCGCGCCTACCACGCCGAGACCAAAAGCCAGATGGCGGCCCTGCGCCGGGCCTGGCACCTCTCCGAGGCCGTGAAGGCCGTCTGCGACTCGCAGGAAGCGGTGGCGCGCCTTTCGGAGGAGCTGGTCCGGGCCCAGGAGGCCTTGCTTCCCGAAACCGGAAGGCTTCTCGATTCCTGGCCCGGGGTGCGGGAGGCATATGCGGGCCGGGAGTTCTGCTACACCATCCGGGACCGCCAGTTCCGCGTTCCGCTTCTGACCGAGTCCCTCTCCCACACCTTGATCCCCAAGGTGGCGCTTCCGGCCTACGAGGACCCGGCCGAAATCTACCGCTTCCTCCGCGAGGAAAACCTCGCCGGGAGCTTTCCCTACACCGCGGGCGTTTTCCCATTCAAGCGCATGGACGAGGACCCCACCCGCATGTTCGCTGGCGAGGGCGATCCCGCCCGCACCAACCGCCGCTTCAGGTTCCTCTCCGGTAACTCCGAGGCCAAGAGGCTTTCCACGGCCTTCGACTCCGTAACCCTATACGGCCGCGACCCCGACCGCAGGCCCGACATCTACGGCAAGATCGGAAACTCCGGCGTCTCCGTGGCCACCCTGGAGGACGTGAAGACCCTCTACTCGGGCTTCGATCTCTGCGCGCCCCAGACCTCGGTCTCCATGACCATAAACGGTCCGGCCCCGGTGATGCTGGCCATGTTCTTAAACGCCGCCATCGACCAGGAGATCGACAAGTTCCGCGCCGAGTCCGGCCGCGAGCCATCGGAAGACGAGCGCGCCAGGATCAAGGCCTCCGCCCTCTCCTCGGTGCGCGGAACGGTACAGGCCGACATCTTGAAGGAAGACCAGGGCCAGAACACCTGCATCTTCGGCACCGAGTTCGCCTTGAAGATCATGGGGGACATCCAGGAGTACTTCATAGAAAACAACGTGCGGAACTTCTACTCGGTCTCCATCTCCGGCTACCACATAGCCGAGGCCGGGGCCAACCCCATAACCCAGCTGGCCTTGACGCTCGCCAACGGCTTCACCTACGCCGAGTACTACCTCTCGCGCGGAATGCACATCGATAGCTTCGCTCCCAACTTCTCCTTTTTCTTCAGTAACGGCATGGACCCCGAGTACACCGTGATCGGCCGCGTGGCGCGCCGCATCTGGGCCATCGCCATGAGGGAGCGCTACGGCGCGGGCGAGCGCAGCCGGATGCTCAAGTACCACGTGCAGACCTCCGGACGCAGCCTCCACAGCCAGGACATCCAGTTCAACGACATCCGCACAACGCTCCAGGCCCTGTGCGCCATCTACGACAACTGCAACAGCCTCCACACCAACGCCTTCGACGAGGCCATAACAACCCCCACGGCCGAATCCGTGCGCCGGGCTTTGGCCATCCAGCTCATCATCAACCGGGAGTGGGGGCTGGCCAAGAACGAGAACCCCTGCCAGGGCTCCTTCATCGTCGAGGAGCTTACGCGCCTCGTGGAGGAGGCCGTGCTCCTGGAGTTCGACCGCATCACCACCCGCGGCGGCGTCCTGGGGGCCATGGAGCTTGGCTACCAGAGGGGCAAGATCCAGGACGAGAGCGTGCTCTACGAGGTGCGCAAGCACTCGGGCGAGCTTCCCATCGTGGGCGTCAACACGTTCCTCGACCCCGACCGCGGCGGCATGGAGGATCTGGGCGCCATCGAGCTGGCCCGCTCCACCGAGGAGGAAAAGGAGGGTCAGATAGCCCGCCTGGCCGCCTTCCACGCGGCCCACGCCGAAGAGGCCCCGGCGGCGCTGGCCCGCCTCCAGGAGGCGGCGCTTGCAGGCGTCAACATCTTCGCGGTCCTCATGGACACCGTCCGCGTGGCGAGCCTGGGGCAGATTTCCTCGGCCCTCTACGCCGTGGGCGGACGCTACCGGCGTAACATGTGAAGGCTGGGGGCGGATCGCTTCCCCCGGCCGCCGGAGGCTCTTTGCCTT
>JAKAGN010000219.1 GCA_021815525.1 Deltaproteobacteria bacterium | reverse complement strand
GCCTTGGTGTCCTTGAAGCCTAAGGCCAAAAGCTTTTCGAGCCTGCGGGCGGCCTCTTTCATGTCGCCTTTCAGGGAGTTGAGGCACACCATGTTGTAGGCGGCCGGGATATTTTTGGGATCGAGGTCCAGAGCCTTGTCGAAGGCCTTCCGGGCAGCCGGAAAGTTTTTCATGGCAAGGTGCGCGAGGCCCAGGTTGTTCCAGAGTCCGGGGGAGTCCGGCGCCAGGGCCAGGGCCTTTTCGAAGGCCCCGGCGGCCTTTTCCGGCCGGCCCTTTTCACGGTAAAGGGCGCCCAGCCTGGCGTAGAGCACCGCGCTTCCGGGCGAGCGGGTGAGCGCTCCCAGTATCTCGGCCACGGCCGGGTCTTCGATCTCGGCGGGGGCGTTCGGAGCCGCGCGGCCGCCCCCGGGCAGGACCTTGGCCAGCCGCTCCCACACGCCGGGCTGGTGGGGGTCCAGGCGCGCGGCCCTGCGAAAGGCTTCGGCGGCCTCGCCGTCCCTGCGGGCGGCGTGGAGGGCGTCGCCCAGGAGCATGAGCACCGTCACGTTGTCCGGCTGATTCTTTAGGACCCGGTAAAAGTCCATGGCCGCCGGAAGCGGCTTTCCCGTGGCCAGCAGCACGGAGCCGCGGCTCAAGCGCGCCAGCACGTGGCCGGGGGCCTGGGCGAGGATGCGGCCATAGAGATCAAGGGCCTTGTCGACCTGACCCGTGGCGGCCAGCATTCCGGCCTCGCCGTTCTGGTTTTCCATGTAGCGGTCCCAGGCGAAGAAGGCCGTCTTGAACTGGTGCATGGCTTCAAGGGGAAGCCCGTGCTTGGCCAGGGCCTTGCCGTAGTCCAGGTGGGAATCGATGAAGGCCCTGTCCATGGCCACCGCCCGCTGGTACACGGAAAGGGCCTCGGCCGGGCGCTTCGCCCGCATCAGCGCGTAGGCGAGGCCCGAAACGGCGCGGCTGGATTCGGGGTTCTTCTTAACCGCGTCGGCGAAGAAGGCCGGGCCGTCGCCCCACGCGCGGTTCCGGGCGAAGGTGGCGGCGCCGCAGGCGAGGCAGAGGGCAAGAAGGAGCGCCGCGCCCTTCCTGGGGTTTTCAAAGAGCGCGAAGGCGAAAAGGGCTACGGCGGCGCAGAGGGCCGTTGACGGCAGGTAGAGGCGGTGCTCGAACACCAGCTCGAGGCCCACGGCGGAGGACTCGATGGCGAGCGCGCCCAGGAAAAACAGGATGAAAAAGGACAGGAGCCTGAGCCGCCGCGCCGCTATGAGCGCGAAAACCGCAAGCGCCAGGACGAAAAGCAGGGCAAGGAAGGTGGAGGGCGGCGAAAAAAGCCCGCTTGAGGTTGAAAAAGCGTGAAAAAGAGTGAGCCGCGAGGGCAGGGGCAGGAAAAAAAGGGACAGATAGTAGAGGATCACCCGCGGCTGGGTGAGGAGGCGGTCGGAAAGGGAGAAGTCCCGCACCGAGTAGGCGGATGAAAGGGTGCCGGAAAGGTCGAAGCCGGAGTAGAGCAGGGCCGTGAGGGCGAAAACGGCCGCGGCCAGCGCGATCCAGGGCCAGCGCCGCGTGATGAAGCGCGGCGAGAGGTCCTGGAAGAAATACCACTCGTAGAGAAGGATGAAGAAGGGCAGTACCGCAGTGTTTTCCTTGGACCCCAAGGCCAAAACGAAGCTTGCCGCGGCCCCCGCGAAAAGCGCCGCGGCCCGGGCCGGGCTTTTCGCGGCGCGCCCCCCGGCGTAGAGATGGAGGGTAAGGAGGAAAAAGAGCGCGGCCAGGACCGCCATGCGCTGGATTATGTAGGATACGGCCTGGGTTTCGAGCGGGTGGCAAAGCCACAGGAGGGCCGCCAAAAAAGCGGCGGCCGGGCCGATGTCCGAAAGGCCGGGCCTAAGGGCGAAGGTGCGCGCGAGGAACAGGAATAAAACGAGCGCGGTCAGCGCGTGCAAGACGATGTTGGTTACCCGGAAACCCGCGGGGTTCAGGCCGTGGGCCAGGTGGTCCAGGGCGATGGAGAGCATGGCCACGGGCCGGTTCGCCGTGGCCCCGGACCATGCGGCCCGCCACAGCGCCGCGGGCGATGGCTTGGTGACCTGCACGGCCTGGTTCTTCACGATGTGGGCGTCGTCATCCAGGTAGAAGGGCCCCCTAAGGGCCGGGGCGTAGACCGCGAAGGCCAGGATGACGAAAACCAGGAAGGCCGCCGCATTTCTTGGGCCGGGCCTCATCCCGGAAAGGCGGGACATCATGGCGGGCCGCCTTGCCCCGAAGCGGGCGCGAGGCGCTCGATGGCCTTGCGGGCCGCGTCCGAGGCCTCCATCTGCTCCCGGGCGCGGGGAGTGGAGCCCGCGGCCTGGCGGTAGTAGCGCAGGGCCGCTCCGGCATCCCCCATGCGCTCCAGCATCAGGGCCAGGTTATAGGCCGTCACCGAGTCGTCGGGGGAAAGCGCGAGGGACCTTTCAAGATGCGCCACGGCCTCCCTGGGCATCTTGAGATCCAGGTAGGCGATGCCGATGTTGTTGTGGGCCTTGGCGTAGCCGGGATCGATGGCAAGGGCCCTCTTGAAGTAGGCCACGGCCTCCCTGGCGTTTCCCATCATGTAGAGGCTGCGGCCGGCGTTGAGCCACACCGTGGGGTTTTGCGGCGCGCGGTTGACGGCGTTCTGGATGTAGGGAAGGGCCTCCTCGAAAAGGGCCAGGGCCGCTTTCTTGTCGCCCGCCTTAAGGGCCTGCCTGCCCTTGCGCACCAGTATCTGGGCCATGCCGTTGATGGCCGCGGCGTTTTCCGGCGAAAGCTCCACGGTCTTCTTGTAATTGGCGAAGGCCTCGTCGACGCGGCCCACGCGGGGGTCCTCCAGGGCGAGCGCCAGGTTGAAGTAGCCGTAGGGCTCGTGGGGGCCGAGCGCGATTCCCCGCTCGCACACGGGAATGGCCTCGCCGGGCCTGCCGCGCGAGGTGAGGGCCTCGCACAGGTTGTAGTAGGGCCGGGCCTTTTCCGGCGACTTCGCCACGGCGTCGCGCCACAGAAGCTCGGAATCGGTCCATACCCGGTTGCGAACCACGGTCGCGGCGGAAAAAAACACCGCCACGGCGGCCAGGACCCCGAAGGCGAGGCCTTGGGGCGTAAGCCCCCGAAGGACGAGGTCCGCGGCCAGCACGAAAAAAAGCATGGAAGGAAGATACGTGCGGTGCTCGAAGACCATTTCAAGCGGCAGGAAGGAGGACTCGATGACGAGGTTTCCGAAAAACCAGAAGACGCAGAAGGACAAAAGCCGCTGCTTCCGGGCGGCCCACACCGCCCAGGCCAGGGCCGCGACGATCAGTAGCATGGAAAGAAACGTCGAAGGCGGCGAAAAAAGGCCAACGGATTTCGGAAAGTCCCAGTCCAGGTTCATTCTTCCGGGCAGCGGGAAAAGAAGGAGCGTCACGTAGAGCACCACCACCCGGAACTGGGTAAGGAGCCGCTGGGAAAGGGTGAAGTCCCTGAACTCGTAGGGAACCGTGAGCAGCCGCGCGGGGTCGAAGTTGGTGAAGTAGAGCCAGGCTAGGCCCACCAAAAGGACCGCCCCAATAAGCACCGGCAGGAAGCGCAGAAACGAGCGGCGGCTTAGATCCCGGAAAAAGAACCACTCGTAGAGGGCCGCCAGGACCGGCAGGGTGGCGGCGTTCTGCTTGGAGGCGAGCGAGCAGGCGAAAAAGACGAGGCAACCCGCGAAAAAGGCGGCCGCGCGGCCGCGCGAGGCCGAAAGCCGGCCCTCCACGTAGCACCAGAAGGAAAACACGTAGAACATGGCCGCCATGGAAGCCATGCGCTGCACGATATAGGCCGCGACGTTCGTCGCAAGGGGCTGCACCAGAAAAAGGAGCGAGGCCGCAAGCGGCAGCCACGCGGAATGCCCCCGCTTGGCCAGGGCCGGGGTCCTCAGTGTCGCCCGCGCGAAAAGGAAAAGCCCCAGGGCCGCCAGCACGTGAACCAGCACGTTCACCGCGTGGTAGCCCTCCACGTGGTAGCCGCCCAGGAAGAAGTTCACGGCGAAGCTCATGTTGGGAAGTATCCGGGCGGGCGAGGGGTCCGACACCGCCGCGGCCTTGAGGCCCTCCCAGGAAAGGGAATAGAGCCGCATCTTGACGTTTCCGCTGATGTTGGAAACGTCGTCGAAAACAAAGGGGCCCGTCATGGTCTTCGCGTAAAGGGCGAAGGCCAGAATCGGAAAAAGGACCAGAAAGACCGCCCCGCCGCTCTCCCGCACGCGCCCGGCAAAACCCGCACCCCCAGGGGCCGCCGGGACCTTGGCCGCCGCCTTCGCCCCGCCCTCCCGCGGCTTCTTTCGGGCCATCACAGAGTCCTTTCGGAAAATGAAATGATTGATCGGAACCTAATCCGCATCCTTCCCGTCAAAGCCCGGAAGCATGGAAAAAGCATCCAAGAATCGGCCGGGACATCGCGCCTCGCGTAAAACCGCTCTTAGCTTTCGGGGGTCGCTCGGAAGCCTTCCGGCAAGAGTCCCATACTACGCGGGAACCCGCCGTTCTTTCAAGAGTTCTTTGGCGGGGTCTTCGGAAATTGAGACCAAGGGACCCGGCCGGACGCGGGCGAACACGGGAAACGGGCGCGCAGCACGACGTGCGCCGCGCGTGGACGGTGATTTTTTAGGCGGGGGCGGGGTAAGGGGTGTCCCCACCCCCGCCCCGCAACCCTTTCCCCCATTTTTCCCCGAGGCTTGCGCAAGGGCCGGTTTTTCCGTATGATCGGGCGATTTCGGGTTTTTTGCCCGTGACCAGGAAAAACATAGGAAACGCGCCATGAAAACGAAGCTCATCCTTGCGGCCGCCTGCTTCTTGGCGATGGCGGCGATGTTGGCGGCGCCGGGCTTTTCGGGCCCGGCCAAGGCGGACCATTTCGGCAGGGCCGAGGCCCTTTATTCCGCCGGAAAGACGGACGCGGCCCTGAAGGAGTACCGGGCCTATCTCCAGGCGAACCCCGCGGGGCCCATGGCGCCGGCGGCCTGGCTCAAGGTGGCGGGGATCGCCGCGGCCCAAAACGATGTCAAAAGCGCCCGGGATGCCTATCAGTCGGTGCTTTCCCGCTGGCCGGACTCCCTCTACTCGCCGGACGCCAAGCTGGGCCTCGTGGACTGCACCCTCAAGGAGGGCCGTTTCCAGGACGCCCTGGACGCCGCCAAGCCCCTCACCTCGCCGCCCAACTCGGAGCGCGTCCGCGCGGCGGCCTGGGTCATGACGGGCGACGCCCAGCTTTCGCTCTCCCGGCCGGTCCAGGCCCTCATGGCCTACGACCAGTCCCTGGTGGTGGGGCGCGACTCCGGCCGCCAGGCCCTCCTTCCCAAGGTGGAGAAGGCCGTGGGGATGCTGAACGCCCAGGACCTGGCCCAGCTTTTGCCGTCCATCCAGACCTGCCTTCCGCTGGGCGTCCTCTCGGCGGCGCTGGC
>JAKAGN010000218.1 GCA_021815525.1 Deltaproteobacteria bacterium | reverse complement strand
GGGCAGCGGCTGGAGCAGTCCCCGCACTGGTGGCACAGCCACACGTCCACGTCCGATACGAGCCTGTCGGAAAGGCCCCAGCCCGCCGCGATCATCTCCTTCCTGGGGAAGGGCTTGTTGTCAGGGCTTATGGGGCAGGCCACGGAGCAGGTGGCGCACTGGTAGCATTTCTTCAAGGTGTCCCCGCCGCGGCCGGCGAGTTCCTTGATGAAATTTACATCGGGTTCGAGCAGTTGGTTGCTCATCTTTCTTTCTCCTCTTTAAGACGGCAAACTCTTTGGGAGCCTCTCGAAAAAGGCCGGATCTTAAGCCTGGCGAAAAGCGATGAAGTGCAAGGCGCGCGAGAAGCGAACGCGGGAGCGTACTCTTTTGTACGTGACCGGCGTTCGCTTCAATGCGCAACGCAGCAATTCGCGTTTTTCGACGGGCTGTCAGAAGCCCTTGAAGGGATTGGGCCCAAGCCCCTCGATCTCCTCAACGAACTCGTTGATGATCTGCGGGACCTTGTTGTAGTCGTCGATGGCGATCTCCTTCTGGGTCACGCGCTCGGGCTCCAGGGCCAGGCTCTGGAGGGCGTCGCCGATCTTCATCATGCGGACGCTGGCAAGCTCGGAGCCCTTCACGAAGTGGCACTGGTAGTCGTCGCCGTGCTTGCACCCGAGGAGCATGACGCCGTCCATGCCCTTCGAAAGCGCGTCCTTGATCCAGACGAGGTTAACGGACCCCAGGCAGCGGACCGGCACGAAGCGCACCTGGTGGTTGTACTTCAAGCGGAGCTGGCCCGCCATGTCAAGGGCCGGGTAGGCGTCGTTCTCGCACACCAGGACCAGTATCCTAAGGGGCGGCTCGTCGAAGTCGTCGGTGGAGGGCACCTTGACGCTCTTGATCATGCTTCCGATGGAGTCGATGGTGTAGTCCGCGAAGCCGATGATGCGCTCGGGGCAGGCCCCCATGCAGGTTCCGCAGCGGCGGCACCGCGCGGGGTTGGGCTTGGGCGTCCCCTTCTCGTCGTCGTCCAGGGCTCCGAAGGGGCACTCCTCGGTGCAGCGCTTGCACTGGGTGCAGCGCTGGAAGAAGAAGTCGGGGAAGGTCATGTCGCCCGAGCGGGGGTGAACCGCTACTCCCCGGTTGACGCTTTCGATGCACTGGATGGCTTTGAGGGCCGCGCCGCTTGCGTCCTCCATGGATTCCTCCATGGTCATGGCGCGCCTTATGCCGCCCGCCGCGTAGATGCCCGTGCGCTGGGTCTCGTAGGGGAAGCAGATGAAGTTCGAGTCGCAGTAGCCGTCGAAAAGGCCGATGTCCCGGAAACCCGGGCCCTGGCGGTACGCAAGGTTCACCACGGGGTCGAACTTGGTCTCGGGCACCATGCCGCATGCCAGGACCACCAGGTCCGCCTTGACGGAGATGTTTTCGCCCAGGAGCGTGTCGGCGGCTGTCACAACGAGGCCCGCGCCGTTTTTCTCCACGGAGGTCACCGTGCCCTTGGTGAGGAAGAGCGCCGGGTTCTCTTGGGCCGCCTCGTAGAAGTTCTCCCAGAGGCCGGGCGTCCGCATGTGCTGGTAGAAGATGTAGGCGCGGCCGTCCTCGTAATCGCCTGTTACGTAGCCGGCCTGCTTGAGGGACACCAGGCTCGTGACCGCCGAGGCATACGGGAAATCGGCGTCATCGCCCCCGCCGGGGCTCTGAACGAAGACCACGTTCTTGGCGGGGGTTCCGTCCGAAGGCTTCACGATGCGGCCGGCTTTCGCCATCTTCTCGAAGGCGGCGTTGGTGATGACGTCCGGGGAGGCGCCATAACCCAGGTGGGCGAACTCGCCCTCGGCGGGCTCATACGGGCGCCAGCCGGCCGCAAGGATCACGGCGCCGAACTTCTCCCCGTTGGGGTCGAACTTCAGGATGTCGACCCTGCCCTCGTTGTACTTGGCGTAGACCGCCTTAAGGGCCTCGGCGTCCAGCTCCTTGCCGGCAGCGTCACACTTCATCTCGGGCGGCAGCGGAAAGGGAACGTCGAACTCGATCTTTTCCCCGGGCTTCTTCATGGTGACGGTGAAGTCGCCGGGCTGGCCCGCGATGCGCGCCACAACGGTGCCGGTCTTGACGGAAATTTTCTTCTCCGCCTTCACCTTGTCGATCAAGGCATCAGCGAGGCCCGAGGTGGTTTCGCGGTAGGGGTAGCCGGTGGGCAGGCTCTTCCTCACGTTTTTCGCCCAGCCGCCAAGCGCGTCCTCGCGCTCCACGATGGTGACCTCGTAGCCGGCGGCCGCGGCGTCCAGCGCCGCGCTCATGCCGGTCACGCCGCCGCCCAGAACCAGCACCCTGCGGGTGAAGGTTTCAAGCTTGTAGGGTTCGGGAAGCGCGATCTTCTCGCCCTTCACCATGCCCATACGGAGGTAGTCCTCGGCCATCATCTGGGTGTGGTTGATCTCGCCCTCGCTCTTGCCGTGGACCCAGGCCACCTGCTCCCTTAGGTTCACCCTCTCCACGATGCAGCCGTCGAACTTGAAGGTATCGAAGTTGACCCGGCGCGAGCAGGCGCCGATCACCACGACGTTCACGCCCTTTTCGGCGATGTCCTTCTTGATCAGCTCCACGCCTTCCTTCCCGCACAGGGCAGGGTGGACGTGGCAGTTGGAGTAGCCTTCCTCCTCCGGGACGTTTTCCAGAAGCGCCTTGCAGTCGATCACGTCGCCGATGCCGCAGCCCGAGCACACGTAAAATCCGTATTTCTTGGTCATGGGTCTTATGCCTCCTCTACGCCTTCACCAGGGTCTGAATGGCCTTTAGGGCCATGCCGGTGGCGTTCTGGTTACTCGACACCACGTCGGCGGGTTTGGCCGCGCATCCCGCGGCAAACATGCCACCCCGGGCGAAATCGTTCACGATGAACCCTTCCTCGGAGACGCAAAGATCGGCGGCGGGCCGGCACTCCGAGGCGCTGGGCTGCATTCCCGTGGCCAGGACCACAAGCTCGGCTTCCTTCCGTATCTTCTCGCCCGTCACGGCGTTTTCGGCCGTAACGATTATGTTCCGGGTGGCGGGGTCCTCGGCCACCTCGGCCACCTTGCCCTTCACGAAGGTGACGAGCGGATCTTCCTTGATCTTCTTGTAAAACTTCTCGTAGCGGTTTCCGGGCGCCCGCATGTCGATGTAGAAGATGGTGATTTTCGCATCCGGATACTGGGCGCGGATGTAGGTGGCCTGCTTCAGGCTCGCCATGCAGCAGATGTAGGAGCAGTAAGGCAGGTGGTTGCGGTCCCGCGAGCCCGCGCACTGCACGAAGATGACGCTTTCCGGGGCCTTGCCGTCGGAGGGGCGCGTGATCTTTCCGCCGGTGGGGCCGCAATCGGAAGCCAGGCGCTCCATCATCATGTTGGTGATGATGTTGTCGTACTGGCCGAAGCCCAGGTTATCGATCTTCTTGGCGTCGTAGGGCTTCCAGCCCGTGGCCCACACGATGGCGCCCACCTTGAACTCCTGCGTGGTTTCCTGCATGGAAAGATCCACGGCCCCGTACTTGCAGGCCTCCAGCACGCGGCTCGCGTCCTCGGTGCCGATGATCTTGGGGGAGACCACGTAGCGCTGGGGAAAGGCCATGGGATGCGGCAGATAAGCCCCCTTCACGCAGTCCATGCCGAAGTTGAAGTCGTTGGCCACTTCCGCGACGCAGGCCTTGGCGCACTCGCCGCAGCAGGTGCAGTTCTCGTTCACGTAACGCGGCGCGGTCTTCAAGGTCACGGTGTAGGCGCCGGGAGCGCCCTCCACCTTGGCCACCGTGGTCATGGTCATGACCTTGATCCGGGGATTGTCCTTGATCCGGCGGAAGTTGATCTCGAGCCCGCAGGTGGGCGGGCAGAGCTTGGGAAAGTACTGGTTCAACTGGGACACCCGGCCGCCCAGGGAGGGCAGGCTCTCCACCAGGACGACGTCGTGACCCACCTCGGCGGCCTCTAGGGCCGCGGTGAGGCCGCTGATGCCGCCTCCCACCACCAGGATGCCACTTTCGTTTCCGTGTGACATGTTATTTTCCTCCATCCTCCCATAGCATTCCGGCGCGATCCCACAGGAACCGCGCCGGATGCATCGCTGAAAAAAATGTACCGCCCTTTAATAAAAACCTCCAGGCGCCTTCGGGGGCGCCTGGAGGCTGGCTTTGAAGGCATTACGCCGGAAGCATCATTCCGGTTAGGGAATGAGCTTGATGTATTCCTTCTTGAAGGTGTCCCACTTCTTCGCCTTGGGGTCGAACTTCGAGTTCACGAAGCAGAACCAGTTGGCGTCGTCCTGGCCCGGATAGTCGGCCTGATAGTAGAAGCCGGGGTAGCGGGTTTCCTTGCGGAACTGGATGTGGCGGAGGTGAGACTCCACCGTCCAGATCCGGTGATACATTTCCCAAGCCCTCATGAGCTCGTGCAGGTCGCCGGCGCCCATCTTCTCGGCGTCCTCGCGCATGTCGGAGAGAAGCCCCATGATGATCTCGAGGGCCTTGGAGGAGGTCTGGTAGTAGGTGGCCCAGCCGCCGCCGTACTCGTTGGTCGCCTTCATGAGCCGCATGGCCATGCCGGCGGGCTTGATGTAGTTGGGGTTGATGTCCTGGGCCGTAGTGTACTGGCAGTGCTGATAGTACAGCTTCACGGGCTTGTAGACCAGCTCCACCAGCTCGTCCTTGGTCTGCGCCAGCTCGGGCTTGAAGTCGGCGTGGTCGAAGGCGTAGCGGACGGCCTGCTTGATGGCCATGCGGCCCTCGGCGTGGGAGCCGGAGGAGAACTTGTGGCCGGAGCAGCCCACGCCGTCACCGGCGGTGAAGAGGCCCTTCACGGTGGTCATGCGGTTGTAGACCTTGCCCTTGTCGCCCCACTTGTAGGAAGCCGGGACCCAGTCGTAATCGGGGCCGGACACCCACAGACCGCAGCAGCCGGAGTGGGAACCCAGAAGGTAGGGTTCGGTGGGCATGACCTCGGAGTTCTTCTTCTCGGGCTCGCAGTTCTGGGCGCACCACAGGTTCGCCTGACCGCAGGTCATGTCGAGGAAGTCTTCCCAGGCCTCGGCCTCGAGGTGCTTCAGCTCTTTCTTGTCCATGGTCTTGCCGAGCTCGGCCAAGGCCGTCACGGTGTCCATGATGATGGGGCCGCGGCCGGCCTTCATCTCGAAGAGCATGAGGTGGTTGCGGAGGCAGGTGGGGGTGATGGCGGCCGTGCCGTAGGGAGCGTAGTTGGCAAGCTCCTTCTTGGCGTTCTCGGATCCCGCGAAGTTCTCGCCCAAGCCATTGAGGGTCTTGGCCTTGAACAGGAGGAACCACGCGCCGACCGGGCCGTAACCGTCCTTGAAACGAGCCGGCGTGAACCGGTTTTCCATCATGGAAAGCTCGGCGCCCACCTTCATGCACAGGTAGTACGTGGAGCCGGAGTTCCACACGGGGTACCAGGCGCGGCCCTTGCCTTCGTACTGGGAGCGCGGCATGTAGATGTTGACCGCGCCGCCGCAGGAGATCGGAA
>JAKAGN010000217.1 GCA_021815525.1 Deltaproteobacteria bacterium | reverse complement strand
TTGCCTTTTATAAAATGGAGGCCCCATGAAACCGCCGTCTTCCAAAAAGCCCCGCGCCAAAAACGCCAAGAACGAGGAAACCCAAGAGCCCGCGCGCGTCGATCCCGGCTCCAGCCGCCCCTTTCCCGTGGAAGAGGTGGCCGGGCGGGTGCTGAACGCGGCCCTGAACCCCGGCGGGGATGAGCCCGTCCCGAACTCCATCGAGACCGTGGGCTGCCCCAAGATCCCCTCCACCGTGCGCCGGGGCGAAAAGGTGGGGGACGAGATCCGCTTCATAACCGACAACGACCGGGTCCTGATGGACCTCGACCTCGAACGCGTCACGGCGGAAATCCGGGAGGGCCGCAGCCCGGCCTCCTTCGAGAAGGCGGGCCCCAGGCCCATGATGTACTTCAACCCCGCGCACCTGCGCTGCGCCGTGGTTACCTGCGGGGGCCTGTGCCCCGGTCTTAACGACATCATCCGCTCCATAGTCCTGGAGCTTCACTATGGCTACGGGGTCAAAACCATCTACGGCGTGCGCTACGGGCTTTCGGGCTTCATCCCCAAGTACGGCCTTTCGCTCGTGGACTTAACCCCCACGCTGGTGAGGAACATCCACTCGGCGGGCGGCACCATGCTGGGCTCCTCGCGCGGCGAGCAGGACGCGGGCGAGATAGTGGACTGCCTCGAACGCGAGAGCATAGGCCTTCTCTTCACCATAGGCGGCGACGGCACCCTGCGGGCCGCCACCAAGATCTGCGACGAGATCAAGAAGCGCCGCGACAGGATCGCGGTGGTGGGGGTCCCCAAGACCATCGACAACGACATTTATCTGGTGGAGCGCTCGTTCGGCTTCGACACGGCCGTGGAGATGGCCACCGCCGCCATCCGGAGCGCCCACACCGAGGCCGAAGGCTTCCCCAACGGCGTGGGCCTCGTTAAGCTCATGGGCCGCAACGCGGGCTTCATAGCCGCCAGCGCCACCTTGGCCCAGCAGGACGTGAACTTCGCCCTGATCCCGGAGGTGGACTTTGACATCGACGGCGAAAAGGGGCTCATTTCGGCCCTGGAAAAGCGCCTGGCCGCGCGCCGCCACGCCGTGATCGTGGTGGCGGAGGGCGCGGGCCAGAGGTTCTTCACCAAGGAGGAGGAGGCCCGCGACCCCTCCGGCAACGTGAAGTTGAAAGACATCGGCATATTCCTTAGGGACCGCATCACGGCGCACTTCAAGGAAAACAAGCGCGAGCTTAACCTCAAGTACATCGACCCCTCCTACATGATCCGTAGCCTTCCGGCCAACGCCAACGACACGGTTTTCTGCTCGGCCCTGGCCCGGAACGCGGTGCACGCCGGCATGGCCGGGAAGACCAGGGCTCTCGTCGGCTACTGGAAGGGCGAGTTCGTGCACGTTCCCATGGACGCCTCGACCGGGCACCGCAAGCAGATCAACCCCTCGGGCGGCCTGTGGCAGGCCGTCCTGGAAGCCACCGGCCAGGGGGACCTCAAAAATTAATGGGCGCGGGTTCCGCCAAGAGCCGGGAAGCCCGCAACCGCCTCTTCACGATGGCCCTCTTGGGGCTCCTGGCGGTTCTCGCCGGGCTTTTGTACCTTTCGAGAAGCGCGGGGTACGTCCGTAAAAAGCCGGTCACCAATTCCTTGGGCATGGAGTTCGTCTTCATCCCCAAGGGGACCTTCCTCATGGGAAGCCCGCGCCACGAGCCCGGCCGCGGCGAGAACGAGAATCGGCACGCCGTGACCCTTACCAGCGGATTCTACATGGCGGCCGCGGAGGTCACCGTGGGCGCGTGGAAGTCGGTGATGGGCGCGGCCCCGCCCGGGAACGCCGGGGACGACCTGCCGGTCACGGGGGTCTCCTTCGACGACTGCCTTTTTTTCATAGCGAAGCTAAACGAGATGGAGGGGACCGACGTTTACCGCCTGCCCAGCGAGGCGGAGTGGGAGTACGCGGCCCGCGCGGGCATCAAGTCCGCCTTTCCCACGGGAAAATGCCTCTCCCCCGCCACGGCCGTCTTCGACGGAGCGGCCGCCTACGGGGCCTGCGCCGGAAGCGCCAAGCCGGACGGCCCCGCACCCGTGAAGGGACGCCGGGCGAACGCCTGGGACCTTTACGACATGAACGGAAACGTGGCGGAGTGGTGCGCCGACTGGTTCGCGCCCTATCCCAAGGGGGCCGTGACGGACCCAAAAGGGCCCGACGCGGGAGACGCCCGCGTGAGGCGCGGCGGAAGCTTCGCCACGGGCGCCGGCCTCTGCCGCTCCGCCGCGCGGTTCTCCGCGCCGCCCTCGCAAAGGGACGGGGACACGGGCTTCCGCCTGGCGCGATCCCTTTCCTGACGGCGCCAGGCGGCCGCCGTCCGAAGGATCGGAATTCATGGAAAAACAAGGCCTTCGGCAGAAAATCTGGGTCTCGGCCTTCGTTGCCGCAGCCCTTGCCCTCCTGGCGCTCCTTTTCGTCTTCGTCTTTACGGTCGCCCGCCCCAAACCCAGGTTCACGAACTCCGTCGGCATGGAGTTCGTTCACATTCCCTCCGGCACCTTCATGATGGGAAGCCCGGCCGCCGAGCCATACCGTTTTCCCAACGAAACCCGCCACCCGGTCACCATATCGCTGGGCTTCTACATGAGCGTCACGGAGGTAACCCAGGCCCAGTGGAAGGCGGTGATGGGCTCGAACCCATCCTCCTTCCACGCCGGGGGGGAGTATCTTCCTGTGGCGAACGTCTCATACGAGGACTGCCTGCGCTTCGTCGCAAAGCTGAACGAACGCGAAAAGACCAGCGCCTACAGGCTTCCCACCGAGGCCGAGTGGGAGTACGCCGCCCGCGCCGGCTCGGAGACGGCCTTTACGGGCGGGGCCTGCCTTTTCACGGACGAGGCCGACTTCGACGGACGCTCGCCCTACGAGGGCTGCCCGCGGGGAAAGTACCGGGGCCGGACCCTTCCGGTCAAAAGCTTCGCCCCCAACGCCTGGGGCCTTTACGACATGACGGGAAACGTTTGGGAATGGTGCGCCGATTGGTACGGGCCCTATCCAGCGAACGAGATTCCCGACCCCGCCGGCCCGCCCGCCGGCCGCTCCCGCATCCAGCGGGGCGGAAGCTACGCCGCGGGCGCGCGCTTCTGCCGTTTTGCTTACCGCTCCCATACATTCCCCGGCGGGAAAAGCGCCGACACGGGCTTCCGGGTCGTCCGCTCCCCGTAGAAGCAAAAACGCCTTTGATACCAAGTTGCATTCAAAAATAGAGCATCCCGGCTTTGACCGATTTCCACAGAGTCCACATTCCCCAACCTTCCAGGCTTCGGGCGGAAAGATGCGAAGCCCTGGAAAGCCGCGGGGCGCGTTGCGCAGCAACGCGCCCCGCGCATATCGGGGGTCCGGGGGCGGTTTGCGCCCCCTTCCCCCTCCCCCGCAAATCCTTTCCTTATCTTTGCGTTTGCCCTGGTTGCGCGGCGCTTTTATTTGCGCGGGAGGGGGGGGATGTGTTAGAAGGGGGCGGGTACTGCTTTCCTTCCTAACCGGCCCCAAGACCTCTTCCGCCATGTTCTTTCAGCTCTTTCTGGCCATTTTGTGGATCATCCTTTACACCGCCGCGCCCGCGGCGGGGCACAGGTTCGGGGCCGGTTTCACGGCGCTCGCGCTTGCCGGCGGCTTCGCCGTGTACGGAACCGCGGGGCGGCTCGTTTTCCGGCACATGGTCCGCAGGGCCTCGGATCTTTCCGTGACAGCCCGGGGGGCCTTTCTGGAGCGGGCCCTCTCCACCCACGGGGTCCTGGTGCTGGGGCTTTTTTCCTTCTATTTCTTCTTCACCGACGCCCGCTCGCTTCTGGAGATGCTTTTCGCGCCCTTTCCGACGCTGGCGGCCTTCGTTTTTTTCCTGTTTTTCATGGCGCACTTGAACGCCGCCATCGCCGCCGACGCCTACGCCGAGCCGGGGGGAGGCGGGCGGGCGGGGCTTTTCTCGGGCTCCCCGTCGCTTTTTCCCATGACGTGGCTGGCCTTTCTTCCCTGGCTCGTGCTTTCGGGCATCTCGGATATTTTGAGCCTCGTCACTTACGGGCCCTTTGCGCGGGCCTGGCAGAGCCCGGCAGGGCAGGCGTTTTACCTCATATCCACGTTTTTGATGGTGGCGCTCCTGGGCCCGGCGCTCGTGGTCCGCTTCTGGGGAAGCCGTCCCCTGCCGGAAGGCCCCTTGCGTTCGTATCTCGAAGGCTTGTGCCGCTCCATGCGGCTTAGCTACGCCGGGATTCTCACCTGGCCCATGCTTGCCCACATGCCCACGGCCGCGGTGATGGGGGCCTGGGGCCGCTTCCGCTACATACTGGTTACGGACGCGCTTTTTTCCATAGCCACCCCCGAGGAGCTGGCCGCGGTGCTGGCCCACGAAACCGGGCACGTGATGCGCCGGCACGTGTGGTATTACCTGGCGGCGGTGGGGGGCTTCGCTCTTCTGGCCTTCGGGGTGGAGACCCTTTCGGGCTGGGCGGCCCTGAGCTTTTTCGGGCGGCACCCGCTTCTTTTCCTCAGCGTGCCCCCGGACCTGGTGACCGGGGGCTTTCGGGCGCTTGTGCAGGTGGGCTTTTTTGTCCTTTTTTTCCGCTTTTTTTTCGGATACTTCATGCGCAACTTCGAGCGGGAGGCGGATCTTTTCGTGTTCGAGACCGAGGCCGACCCCAGGGACCTCGTCTCCTGCCTGAAGAAGATCGCCCTTTTCTCGGGAAAACCCATCGAGGCCAAGAGCTGGCACCATTTCGGAATAGGCGAGCGCGTGGACTACGTGGAGCGCGCCATCGAGGACCCCGGCCTCATCACGCGGCACGCCGCCAAGGTGAAGGCGAGCCTCGCGGCCGGCGCCGTGGCGCTGGTTCTGCTGGGCGCGGCCTCCCTGGCCCTGGCCACCGGCAGCTGGGGAAACGGCGTGGGGGAAAGGCTGGCCTTGGGGGTTTTCGAGGCCCTGGAAAAGACGCCGGATGATCCGGCGCGGCCGGGAAGCGTGGATTTCGGCGACTATCTGTACGGCGGGAAGAAGTACGGGCGGGCCCGGGCCGAGTACGAAAAGGTGCTGGCCCGCGACCCCGAAAACGCCCGGGCGGCCAACAACCTGGCCTGGATGCTGGCCACCTGCCCGGATAAGGAGAACTGCGACCCGGCCCTTTCCCTTACGCTCGCCCGGAAGGCCGTGCTGGAGGACCCCGAGCCCCACGTCCTGGACACCCTGGCCGAGGCCCTTTTCCGGAACGGCCGCGCGGCCGAGGCCCTTGGGGTGGAGCGGGAGGCCAGGATCAAGGCCGAAGGCGACAGGCGCTACTTCGACGAGCAGATTGAAAGATTCAAGGCCGCCATGAAGTGAAACCAGGCTGCGTTTAAAGAGAGAGGATTCGCGGGGGAGGGGGAAACCCTTTTGAAAAAAGGGTTTCCCCCTCCCCCGCACCCCTTCCCCTTTCCAAAAGATAAAAGCGCCTCCGGCGGCCGGGGGCGCAAACCGCCCCCGGACCCCC
>JAKAGN010000216.1 GCA_021815525.1 Deltaproteobacteria bacterium | reverse complement strand
GAGGCCATGATGCAGGACGGGAAGGCCCTCCAGGCGGGGACGAGCCACGACCTGGGCCAGAACTTCGCCCGGGCCTTCGACGTGAAGTTCCAGGACGAGAAGGGCGAGTGGCAGCACTGCTGGCAGACGTCGTGGGGCGTCTCCACGCGCCTCATCGGTGCCCTCATCATGGCCCACAGCGACGACCAGGGCCTCGTGCTCCCGCCCCGCCTCGCCTCCACGCAGGTGGTCATCGTCCCCATCTACAAGGACGACGCGGGCCGGGCGCGCGTCCTCGACGCCGCGGGGGCCCTGAAGTCCCGCCTCAAGGAGGCGGGCTTCGGCAGGGAAAGCCTGGGGGCCTACCTTTTGACGGGGCTTCCCGGCGAGGATCCCCAAGCCATCGCGGAAAGCGTGGCGGACGTCGAACCGGCCGGAATCCGGCCGATTCCCGCCTTCTACAGCCCCATGCCCCAAACGGCCCTGTGGGAGCCGGCAAGGGCCGCGTCCCGCTACGATCTGGCGGCCGAGCCCCTTTGCACCAACAACTCCATCTTCCCCTGCCGCGATCGCTTTTCCTGGAGCGAAATAACGCGCCTCCGGCGCCTATGCGCTCCTTGACCCCGGCCCCTTCCTCCGCTACACTTGCCTCCATCGAGCGCACATGCCGCAACCGTCAAGCCCCCCGGCCCGGAGCCCCGATGAGCCGCCTTACCGTCACCTATCTGGCCCACGCGTCCGTCGTCCTCGATTTCGGGGGGGGCGCGGTTCTTCTCACCAACCCCTGTCTTTCAAAGAAGTCCGGCGGCCAAGCTTGCGAGCCGGCGCTTGCCGGGAGGCTCGCCGGCATCCTGATCACACGCTTCGAGCCGGGCCTGGCCGACCTTGAGGGCCTGCCGGAGAGCTTCTCCCGCAAGCTTCCGGTGGCCGTCCCTGCCGGCTGCGGACCCGCCGCCGCCAAGGCCGGTTTCCCGAACGCCGTGGAGCTGGCCCCGGGCGAGGATGCCGTTTTCGGGGCCGTGCAAATCCACGCCGCGCCCGCGGCCCCCGATGACAGGATTTCAGCCGTGATCCAGGCCGGCGGCCTTTCGGTCTTTTTCGGCGGGGACACCCTTTTCGAGCCCCGGGTCGCCACGGTGCCTAAAAGCTTTCCCCTTATCGACCTGGCGATCCTTCCGGTGGGCGGGGCGGCTGGCGGCGTCCTTTCACGCAAGAAAGCCTGCCTCTCGGCCCAGGAGGCGGCGGGGCTCTGCGCGGTCCTAAAGCCCCTGACGGCGATTCCCATCCTTTGCGGCGCCGATCCGGGCTCCCCCGAGGCCTTTGACCGGGCCGCCCGTATTTTCTCCCCGGAGACCCGGGTCTTGCTCCTCAAACCGGGTGAGTTTCAGTCCCTCCCCCTCGCGCGGTGAAAATCACCGTATTGCGGAAAAAATCACAGTTTTCCGGGCCATTCGGACAAATACCCGCCCGCCGGCCCGTCCCCCCGATCCATAGAGATTCCACGCAACTATGAAAATTGTCACACTCATCCAGGCCGGTGGCATGGAACTTGCCGATAATCTTTTTATCCTCGACACGACATTCGCGGCCGGTCATCCGATCTTCCGGCGGTGCGGGGGCCACGACGGACCATAAGGAGATGTCCATGCTCCGGATAATGCGCCACAACCAGAAGGGCTTCACCCTGGTGGAACTCATGGTGGTCATTCTCATTCTCGCCATCCTGGCCGCCATTTCCATTCCCACCTTCGTGAGCTACAGGCGGAGGGCCTACAACTCGGCGGCGCTCACGGACATAAAGAACGCCTACACGGCGGCGCAGAACTTCTTCACGGTGCAGCCCACCGCCACGGCGGCGCTGGGGGACCTCGTGGCCAACGGCTTCACCCAGTCTCCCGACGTCACCGTAACCGTGCTGAACGGGGACCAGCCCACCCTTTCCATCACCACGGTCCACACGCTGGGAGACAAGACCTTCACCGTGGACTTCTCCGGGGTCATCACATCCACGTAGCGAAATCCGTTTGACCAAGGCCGAAAGTCGGACGGCCGGAGAAAAGCGCTTCCTTGCTTTTCCCGGCCGTTTTCGTTTTCAAGGAAAGCCGTTGCCTCACCAGCGCAGGAGGGTCGTTCCCCAGGTGAACCCGGCCCCGAAGGCGAACAGGAGGAGAAGGTCCCCGGGCTCTATTTTCCCTTCCCGGTAGGTCTCGTCCAGAAGAAGCGGGATGGAGGCGGCGGTGGTGTTGCCGTAACGCTCTATGTTGTGGAGGAACTTTTCCTCCGGCCACTTGAGCTTGGCCGCCACGAACTGGTTGATGCGCATGTTGGCCTGGTGGGGTATGACGAACTTGATGTCCTCCGGCGAGACCCTGGCTTCCTCCAGGGTGTGGAGGATCACCTCCTCCACCCGGGTCACGGCGTGCTTGAAGACGGTCTTGCCGTCCATCTGGGGCCATATCTGGCGGGTTTTCGCGTCCTCCTCGGTTATGTAGGGCTTCTTGGATATGTCCCAGATGTCGAGGTATAGGGCCCTTGCGTGGCGGCCGTCGGCGTGAAGCTCCGAGTATATGATGCCGCGTTCGGGCGAAGGCGAAGCCGAGACGACCACCGCGCCGGCCCCGTCGCCGAACAGGACCGCCACATCGCGGCCGCGGTCGGTGAAATCGAGGGCGCTGGAGTGCACCTCGGCCCCCACCACCAGGATGTTCTTGTACATTCCGGCCTTCACGAAGGCGTCGGCCACCGAAAGCGAGTAGAGGAAGCCCGAGCACTGGTTGCGGACGTCCAGGCAGGCCACGCCGGGGATGCCCATCTTGGCCTGGAGGTAGCAGGCCGAACCGGGAAAGTGGTGGTCCGGGGAGAGGGTGGCGAAGATGATGAAATCGACGTCGTTTTCCGTGAGATGGGCGTCCTTCAAGGCGTTTCGGGCCGCGATCAGGCCTAAGTCCGAGCAGAAAACCCCCTCCTCGGCGAAGCGGCGCTCCTCGATTCCGGTGCGGGCGTGGATCCACTCGTGGTTCGTGGTCATGATCTTTGCTAGATCGTCGTTGGTCACCACCTTGGGCGGGACGTAGCTGCCGATCCCCTTGATGTGGCTTCGGATCATGGAGGCTCCTTTTTCTTGGGACGCAGGTTCGGGGTGAAATTGGAAGGTGACTGGCGGGTAGCCGCGTGCGTCACCGGCGGCTTGGCATCATGATTAAAAGAAGAGCGGCCCATTGTCAACCCGACCGTGGGGTCAAACCAAATTGGGTTCAAAGAGAGAGGATTTGCGGGGAAGGGGAAACCCCTTTCGCGGAAAAGGGTTTCCCCTCCCCCCCCCCCCCCTCCCTTTCCCAAAAGGCCCGGGGGCGCAAACCGCCCCCGGACCCCCGATATTATAGCGGCGCGTTTCCTTCGCAAACGCGCCGCAACTTTTGAGGGCTTCGCATCTCTCCGCCCGAAGCCTGGAAGGTTGGAAAAAAGGACCCTATGGATCGGTCAAACCCGAGATGCTCTATTTTTGAATGCAACTTGGTACCAAGCGGTGTCCCGTGGTGAAAAATCACGGATTTTGCACAAAAAAAATTCCGGGAAGAAGGGCTGGCCCTCCTTCCCGGAATTTTTAACCGTTACCGCTCAACGAAGGGTCATCAGTCGACGACGATGATGCCCTCGGCGGCAGGTCCCTTGGCGTTCTGAACCACCTTGAACTCCACCTTCTGGCCCTCGGCAAGGGTTTTGAACCCCGAGGACTGGATGGCGCTGTAGTGCGCGAACACGTCGCCGCCCTGGTCCCGCTGGATGAAACCGAAACCCTTTTTTTCGTTGAACCATTTCACCGTGCCTGTTTCACGATCCGCCATGACTTCTTTCCTTGTGCTGATGTGTGTTGCCGAGGGCCGCAAAGCGACCCGACTAAAAGCGACCGTGCGCCGCGCACGGCCGACACCCGGACCTTGCAGGTCCGAAGTTGCCTGGGAGTACCAGATGGGGTGTCAACGAAAAAAAGCGGCTGGCTGAGACCCTCATGTTTCCGATCACGCTGGGGAAAATTCCTGAGTGGATTTTACGACAGGCATGTTGGATGGGTTATCCTTTTACCACGCAGCCATCACTAATACAACAGAAAAATGATGCTTGTGAAAAAAAATTTCATTGCCTGCATTTATTTTTGAATAAGCTTTAATTTCAATATATTAAATTTCGACACACCCCTTGCCATGGAAAAATTCATCCCTCTTCGGCCGAAATTTCAGGCTGTGAAATTCAACCGTTTAAAAAATTAAACGCCAGGGAGGGGGGAGAGGGCCCCCCCCCCTCCCCCCTCCCCGCAAATCCTTTCCCTTAACCCAGCTTCGACGCCAAAAGGCGGATGGCGGCGGCGGCGTCAGGGCCCGTGAAAAAGCGGGCCACCCTGCGCCCGGCGGCGGCGAGCGCCCGGGCGTCGCCCAGGGCCTGCGCCCTCCTGAGCACGCCGAAGGACATGGCGGAGCCGGGCTCGCCCAGGGCGTCCGGGATGGGGGTGTCGGAGGAAACGGCCCCCACGATCTGGAGAAAGAGGCCCAAGCCCCGGTCTCCCTTGTGGAGCTGGCCCGTGGAGTGGAGGAAGCGCGGGCCGTAGCCAACGCTTACGGCCACCCGGAAGCGGGCGCGTATGGCCTCCTGGAGGGCCGCCAGGGCCGCGCCGGTCGAAGGCGTCGGCGGAACGTAGGCGTGTATGGCCGCATAGGCGCGCCCGCAGCCCGCCGCGTCGCCGGGAGCGGCCGCCGAGAAGAAGCGGGCCAGGGCGTGGGCCAGGGTCGCGGCCGAAAAATCCGCGAAAAAGCCGACTCCCTCCTCGGTGAAAAGGGGAAGGTCGTCGGGGAGCCGCCCCTGGCTGCGCCAGGCCGCCATGACCTCGCGCGACTGGACCTTGGCGCTTTCCACGTTGGGCTGGTCGAAGGGGTTGACGCGAAGCACCGCGCCGGCGAGGGCCGTGGCCAGCTCCCAGCGGAAGAACTCCCCGGCCAGGGCGTAACGGTCGGCGAGCGTTATGCGGATCACGGGAAAACCGGCCGCCACGAGGGAGTCCAGGGCCTTTTCGCGGCCCTCCTCGCCCGCAAGGCGCAGGGACACGAAGAAGCGGTCCGCGGAGTAGGATTCCGGCGCGCCCAGGGCCTCGCCGTCCACGGGAAGCACTCCCCTGCCTTCCTTTCCCAGGCTTTCGGCCACCAGTTGCTCGGCCCAGGCCCCGAAGGGGGCGAGCGAGGGCGAAAGGACCAGGGTCAGCTTGTCCTTTCCCGCCAGAGACAGGGCCCCCATGGCGGCTCCCAGGAGGAGGGCCGGGTTTTCGGGCTCGTCGGGCCGCGTCGCCTGGCTCATGGCCAGGGCGTTTGAGAGCAGGCGCGGGACGTCCGCGCCCACCAGGGCCGCCGGCACCAGTCCGAAAAAGGAAAGCGCGCTGTAGCGCCCGCCGATGTCCGGGTCGTTCAGGAAGGCCTTGCGGAACTTTCGGTCGCGGGCCATGTCGGCGAGGCTGCTCCCGGGGTCCGTGATGGCCGC
>JAKAGN010000215.1 GCA_021815525.1 Deltaproteobacteria bacterium | reverse complement strand
GGGGTTGTGGCCGCCGGCCGGGACCAGGCTTCCCCCAACGAAGGCCACGTCGGCCAGTGCGTAGAGGGAGGCCAGGGCGCCCATGGCGTCCACCACGATGACGTCGCGGCCGGGCGCGGTGCGTTCCACCATGCGGGAGAACAGAGCGGTGGCGAACCCGGCGTTTTTGAAGAGGTTTGCCACGGACTCGGCGCGGGCCGGGTCGCGGGGGGCCGCCACGAGGACGAGGCCCGGGGCCGCGGCGCGCCAGCCGGGAAGGAGGCGCGCCAGGATTTCCTCCTCCCCCTCGTGGGTGGAGCCGGCTATCAGTATGGGCGCATCGGGGCCGATCCCTAGGGAGAGACGGCCGGCGGAGGGGCTCTCCTCGGGCCTTGAGTCGAACTTCACGTTACCTGTCACGAGGATTTTTTCAGGCTTGGGAAGTATTTCCGCGAAGCGTTCCTTCTGGCGGTCGGAGGCCGCGCAGACCGCGGAGAAGAGGTCGAACACGGGCCGGAAGAAGAAGGCGAAGCGGCTGTAGCCGGCAAGCGAGCGGTCGGAGAGGCGGGCGTTCACCAGGATCACCGGGACGCCCCGGCGCCTGGCCTCGAAGAGGAAGTTGGGCCAGATGTCCGACTCCACTATGATGACGGCGGCCGGGCCTATGCTGTCGAAGGCGCGCTTCACGGAGAAGCGCAGGTCGTAGGGAAAGTGGAAGATATGGCGAGCGAAGGGGAGGATTTCTTCCTTTAAAAGCTCGTAGCCCGTGGCGGTTGAGGCGCTCATCACCACGCCGCGCTCGGGGAAGCGCCGGGCCAGCGCCTTGGCCAGGGGCATGGCGGCGCGGGCCTCCCCCACCGAGAGGGCGTGGACCCATACGGGCCGGGCAGGGCCCAGGGCGGGGTGCTTCTCGAAGCCCATGCGGGGCCCGAAGGTCTTTCTCCGTTTTTCCACGCACAGGGAAAGGAGATAACCGATCGGGACCAGCACGAGGGAGAGAACGAACACCGCGATGTTGTAGATGATTTGAAGGGCCATGATCCGCCGGAGGCTCAAGGAGGTCGTGAAGATACAAGCTTAGCGTACAGGCATACTACACCAGCCGGTACCGGACTTCCACTAGAAAAAGCCCCTGGGGCGGGGCGGTGGGCCCGGCCCGGCGGCGGTCGCGGGAGGCCAGAATTTCCGTGACCTCCTCCGGGGCGATTTTTCCGAGGCCCGCGAAGACCAGGGTGCCGGCCATGTTGCGCACCATGCAGCGCAAAAAGCCGTCCGCCGATACGGAAAAGACGAGAAGGTCGCCCGTCCGGGAAAAGTCCGCGGCGGTGACGGTGCGCACGGTGTGGGCCCTGGGGCTTCCGGCGCCCTCGAAGGCCGCGAAGTCGTGGGTCCCCACGAGCCGCCGGGCGGCCTCCCGCATGGCGGAAAGATCGAGCGGCCGGGGGACGTGCCAGGCGTAGCGGCGGCCGAGGGCCGAGCGCACCGGGGCGTTCAGTACGTGGTATGCGTAGGTTTTGCCGAGGGCGCTCTTGCGGGCGTGGAAGTCGGGCGCGGCCTCCTCGCAATGCGTGACCGATATGTCGAAGGGAAGCAGGCTGTTCAAGCCCCTGAGGAACTCGGCGGGCGAAAGCCTGGTTTCCAGGCGGAAATGGGCCACCTGGGCCAGGGCGTGGACTCCGGCGTCGGTGCGGCCGCTGCCGTGCACGGTGACGGACGCCCCTGTCATGCGGGCCAGGGCCTTTTCCACCTCGCCCTGTACGGTGGGCCGCTCGCCCTGGCGCTGCCAGCCGTGGTAGGCGGCGCCGTCGTACTCCAGGGTGAGCTTGATGGTGCGTTCCATCAGGCGTGGCCGGGCGTTTCGGCTAAAAGCCGCGGGTCGATCCCCAGAAGCCGCGCCGCGGCCTCCCATCGCTCGTCCACCGGCACCGAAAAGAGTATCTCGTCGGTGGCCCTCGCGGTGAGCCAGGAGTTTTCCACGATCTCCTCCTCGAGCTGCCCGGGAGCCCAGCCCGCGCAGCCGAGCACCAGGAGGAAGTCCCTTGGGCCCCGGCCGCCGGCGATGGCGGCCAAGATGTCCCGGGAGTTGGACATGGCCACGGTTTCGCTCACGGGCACCGAGGCGTCCCATCCGAAGGGCGGGCCGTGGAGCACGAAGACGTGCCCGGGGTGGACCGGACCGCCGATGTGGATGGGCTGATCCCCGGCCCCGGAAACCGTCTCCATCTCAAGCTCCCGGAAGACGTCCCCAAGGGAGCCGCCCGGCGCCACGCGGTTCACCACGAAACCGAAGGCCCCCTCCCGGTTGTGCACGCAGATGTAGGTCACGGAAAAGGCGAAGTTGGGGTCGGCAAGGCCCGGCATGGCGATAAGGAAATGTCCGGCCAAAGACGGGCTGTCCTCTTCCTCGGGGCGGTTCATGGGAGATCCTTTACCGGCCTTTTTGTCGGGTCGCGGCTGGGCGGGCCACGGAAAAGACTAACGGCCCCGAAGCCGAATTGTCAAGCCGGGAGAGGGGAATCATCCCCCGGTTCCGCCGCGCCGCTTCCCATTGTTATGGAACGCGCCGTGGTGTATGATGGATGAAATAGGCAGGGCCGGCCAAGGTCCCTGCAAAACCAAGGGGGTGGGGTAAATGGGCAGGATGGTGACTCTCATACCGGGCGACGGCGTGGGCCCCGAAATCGCAGAGGTGGCCAAGAGCTGCGTGGCGGCGCTGGGCGTCGGCATCGAGTGGGACGTAGAGGAGGCGGGCGCGGCCGTCCTGGAAAGGGAGGGCTCGCCGCTGCCGGACCGGGTGCTGGAATCCATCCGCCGCAACGGCGCGGCCTTGAAGGGCCCGGTGGAAACCCCGGTGGGCAGGGGCTTCCGCAGCGTCAACGTGAGGCTCCGCCAGGAGCTGGACCTCTTCGCCTGCGTAAGGCCCTGCCGCCATTACACGGGGGTCAAGAGCCGCATAACGAACCCGGAGCTCATCGACCTTGTGATAGTCCGGGAAAACACCGAGGATTTGTACGCCGGAATCGAGTTCATGGAGTCCTGCGGCCAGGAGAACCCGCTCCTTTCCTTCATCCGGGATAAAACCGGGGTGATTCTGGGCTGCGACACCGGCATCAGCATAAAGCACATCTCGAAAAGCGCCTCGGAGCGCATCGTGACCTTCGCCTTCGAGTACGCGCGGAAGAACGGCCGCCGGAAGGTGACCGCCATCGACAAGGCCAACATCATGAAGATGAGCGACGGCCTTTTCATGCGGGCGGCCGAGGCCGTGAGCAGGAATTACCCGGACATCCGCTACGAGCACAAGCTCGTGGACAACATGTGCATGCAGCTGGTGCGCTACCCCGAGGAGTACGACGTGCTGGTTCTCCCGAACCTTTACGGCGACATACTCTCGGATTTGGCGGCGGGCCTGGTGGGCGGGCTCGGGGTGGCGCCCGGCGTCAACATGGGAAGCGACTACGCGGTGTTCGAGGCCACCCACGGAAGCGCGCCGGACATCGCGGGGAAGGACCTGGTGAACCCCACGGGGCTGCTCCTTTCCGCCGTGCTCCTTCTCCATCACCTGGGCGAAACCCGGGCCGCCAGCCGCCTGGAGCACGCCGTGGCCCTGGTTCTCCGGGAGGGAAAGGCCGTGACCGCGGACCTTAAAATGGACGGCGACCCCTTCCCGGCCGTGGGCACCCGCGCCATGGGCCAGGCCGTGGTGGAAAAGATCCGCTCCCTTTCATAGCAGCCTGTCTAAAAACGCGATACTTTAGCGTTGCGCATCGCCTCGCGGCTCGGTCACGTATGAACACCGGGGTCCCCAAGAAATCGCAGATTTCTTGGGGTGGGATTTACGCTCCCATCGCCGTTCGGGAGCTTAGCCTTGCATTTCATCGTTTTTATCCAGGCTTCACGTAGAGCCTTTTTCAACGGGCTGCTGGGCCGGATGGCCGGGAAATACCCCATGACGAGCGGCCGCATACTGCACCTTGGCAGCGTGCCCTACGCCGAGGCCCTTTCGCTCCAGAAGGAACTGGCGGAGCGGCGCGGGCGCGGCGAGATCCCGGACACCCTGCTCCTCCTCTCGCACCCGCCCGTCTACACGCTGGGCTTAAGAGGGCGCGAGGAGCACCTGCTGGCGTCCCGGGAATTCCTTTCAAGTCTTGGCGCGGAAATTCACCGCACCGACCGGGGCGGGGACATCACCTTTCACGGCCCGGGCCAGATGGTGGGCTACGCCATCATGGACATAGCCTTACGGGGTCTGGATCTTCGCGGCCACGTCCGCAGCCTTCTTGGGGCGATCATGGAAACACTTGCGGCCTTCGGCGTTTCCTCCTGGGAGCGGCCCGGCCTTCCAGGCGTCTGGACCGGGGGCGGCAAGATCGCGGCCGTCGGGGTTTCAGTGAACGCGACGGGCATCACCCGCCACGGATTCGCCTTGAACGTCTCCACGGACCTTGACTGGTTCTCCCATATAATCCCCTGCGGGCTTTCGGGCGAAAGGGTGACCAGCATGTCCAGGGAGCTTGGGCGCGGCGTGGAGACGGGCGCGGTGGAAGATATTCTGTCGTCCGCGTTTTGCCGGGCCTTCGGCTGGGAAGAGGCGCACGGCGGGCTTTCCGCCCCGCAGCCTTGCCTCGTTCCCGGCGGGAGCCTTCCATGAAACCGCCCTGGATTCGCGCGGCCGCGCCCCAGGGCGAGCGCTACGAGGCGGTCCTTAAAAAAAGGCGCGAGGGCGGCTTCCGCACCGTGTGCGAGGAGGCTCTGTGCCCCAATGTGGGGGAGTGCTGGCCAAGGGGCCACGCCACGTTTTTGGTTATGGGCCCGGGCTGCACGCGCGCCTGCGCCTTCTGCGGCGTGGGAAAGGCCGTGGAGCCGCTGGACCCCGGCGAGCCCGGCCGCGTGGCGGAGGCCGTGAGGGCCATGGGGCTGTCGCATGCGGTCATAACCTCGGTCACCCGGGACGACCTCCAGGACGGCGGCGCGGCCTTCCTGGCGCAGGTGCTGGAGGCCGTGCGGCGCGCCTCCCCTGGGATCACGACGGAGGTCCTCGCGCCCGATTTCGGCGGAAACTTCGAGGCCCTGGAAACGCTTCTCGCGGCGGGGCCTGACATCTTCGGCCACAACGTGGAGACCGTGCCGGGGCTTTATCCCAAGGTGAGGCCCGGCGCGGACTTCGAGCGCTCCCTTGCTCTTCTCGCGGCCGCGAAAAGCATGGACAACGGCGTGGTCACCAAATCCGGCCTCATGGCGGGCCTTGGCGAAAGCGGCGGCGAGATCCTGGAAACCCTGGCGCGCCTTAAGGAAAGCAGCGTGGACGTGGTGACCGTGGGCCAGTACCTGCGCCCAAGCCCGCGCCATCTGCCCGTCGCCCGTTACCTCGCCCCGGAAGAGTTCGCGGCCCTGGGCGAGGCCGCCCGCGCCATGGGCTTTTCCTGGGTGGAATCGGGGCCCCTGGTGCGCAGTTCCTACGGCTCCGACCGCCAGGCCCGCGCCCTTTGCCGCCGCGAAAGGTGAGAACTATTGGAACAGGTCCGC
>JAKAGN010000214.1 GCA_021815525.1 Deltaproteobacteria bacterium | reverse complement strand
GCCCTCCATTTGCCCGCGGAGCGTGCGAGAGCACGCGGAGCGATTATCGGGGGTCCGGGGGGACGTAGTCTCCCCGGCCGCCGGAGGCGCTTTTGCCGGCCGCCTGAGGCGCTTCTGCTTTTCTTTTAGGTATCTGATCGGCCGCCCGGCTCCGGGCAGGCCCGCCTGACGATCCGGCCCATGCGGGGCGAAAAGCTTTTCCTCCGCCCCATGCCGCGCCCGGCCACGCGCACCACCAGAAGCGCCGCGGCCAGAAACCCGAGCCCGAAAAGCGCCGCCGAGCCGTCGGGGTCCCAGGAAAAGCGCTCCGCAAGGCCTTGGCCCAGAAAAGCGCCCCCCAGAAGCGCCGCCACCGGCGCCACGTAGACCACGAGCGTTGCCCAGAAAAGCGCCGAGGTGGCCATGACGAGGCTCACCGCGTCCCCGGGCCGGGCAGAAAGGCTGTTTACCACCTTTACCTCCGCCTCGCGGCCGCCCCCCAGGCTCCTGCAGCCCGACCGGGCCGAGCAGGCCTCTCAGGCCCCGGTGCGCCGGGTCACGACCCAGGCGCTTCCGCCCTCCACCCGCGCCACGATTCCTTCTTCCTCGGCCATCGCTCGTCCCCTTGAAGCTTGTCAAAAAGCCGGAAAGGTTCCAGCAGGTCCCTCGTCCGCCCCCCGGCTTCCGTAGCTTCAGCGGAGGAGACCGCCGGAGGCGCCTTTGTGGTTTTCTAGCAAAGCCCAGCGTCTTCCTTGGGGGCGGTTTTCCGGTAGCAGACGAGCCCGCATTGGAGGCAGCGGCCTGCCTCGGCCAGGGTGGTTTCCCGGGAGAAGACGGCCTCCAGTTCGTGGGACCCGGAGGCGCGGTGGGGAGGGGAGTTCCGGGGAACCGGTTCCACCTGGTGAAGCTCGGTAAGGTCCTGGATGAAGGAGGAAGGGGTGAGGAGCCCGGCCTCCGAGGCTGGAAACGCGCCGGTGGCCAGAAGGTGGAGGGACGCGGCGGCCCGCCGGCCCGCGCCAATGGCGGCCACGGCCGCGGAAAAATCGGTGAGGGGCTCGGATGCGGCCAAAAAGCCTGTTCCGCCGCCGGCCGCCGGGTTCTTGCGGGGCGAAAGGGCCTCCCAGGAAAGGAGGGAAGGGTCCACGGGCGGCATTCCGGGCTGATTTTCATCCGCCGCCGGGCGCTTTCGCACCATCATTTCCGGCACGCGGCCCGAGGCGAACACCACGGCCGTGGCGGGAATTTCGGAGCTTTGTCCGGTGGAAAGGTTCGTGACGGCGACCCCGGTGAGGCGCTCGCCGAGGCCGAAAAGGGCGGTCACCGCGAAGCCCGCCAGCATCTCCACGCTGCGGCCGGAGGAGGGCTCGTCCGGGGAGGCTCGCAGGACGAGCGTAGCCCCGTCAGGGGCCGCGGCAATGGCCGAGGCTCCTCCGCCCACGAAAACGGGGCGCTCGCCCAGGTCCGCGGGGCCGTGCTTCATTACGTCGATCAAAAGGTGAAGGCCGGGAAGGGGCGGAGCCGGGCGCTCGCCGCCCATGCGCGAAATGCGCGAGTCCCAGCCGCCCGGCGCGATGAACAAGGCCGCGTGGCCGGAGGCGAGAAGCTCCGCGGCCGTCACGTCCCGGCCGAGCGCCGTCATTGACTTGAGGGTGACCCCAAGGGCCAGGATGCCCCCGATCTCGTGGTCCAGGACCTCATGGGGCAGCCGGTCCTCCCGGATGGCGGTCCGCAGCAGCCCGCCCGCCTTTTCGCCCGCCTCCAGCACCAGGGCCGAGTGGCCCAGGCGCGCCAGGAAGTAAGCCGTGGAAAGGCCCTCCACGCCGCCGCCCGCCACGGCGAAGCTGAGCCCCGACTCCGGGGCCTTGCGGGGGAGGATGCGCTCGCCGGACTCCCGCTCCAAGTCCGCCGTGAAGCGCTTGACGCAGTTGATGGAAACCGCCTCGTCCACCAGGTTCCTGCGGCAGGCCGTCTCGCAAGGGTGCGGGCAGATGCGGCCGATGACGCCCGGAAAGGGCATCCGCTCCTTTATCACGGCAAGCGAGCCCGCGAAATCGCCCGCGGCGGCGAGCCCCACGTAGCGGCGGATCTCGAGCCCCGCCGGGCAGGCCCGCTCGCAGGGAGTCGTGCACTCGTCCTCGGTAAGCTCGCGCAGTATGCGGCGCGTGAGGGATGTGAGCCGTATGATGTGGCGGGGACAGGTGCGCTCGCAGGCCCCGCAGCCGGTGCATTTCTTCTCGTCCACAACCGGGAGGCGGTCCGGGCCAAGGGAAAGCGCCCCGAAGATGCAGGCCGAAACGCAGGTGCCAAGGCCCAGGCAGCCCACCTGGCACACCTTCATGCCGCCCTGGAGGTAATGCGCGGCCCGGCAGTCGGAAAGCCCCCTGTAGTCGAAGCGCGCCTCGGCCTCGCCCGTTCCGAAGTGGCAGCCCGGCCGCGACACGTCCGGCTCGGCGGCCTTAAGGCTCACACCCAGGGCCGCAGCAATGGCCGCCGCCACGTCCGGCCCGCCGGCCACGCATGACGAAGGCGATGCGAGCCCCGCCACTATGGCGGCGGCGTTTGCCGAGCAGCCCGGCTGCCCGCAGCCGCCGCAGTTGGCCCCGGGCATGGCGGCCTCCACAGCCGAGACCAAGGGGTCCACGTAGACGTAAAACACCTTGGAGGCCACTGCGAGCCCCACGCCCACGATGAGCCCCAAAATCCCCATGGCGAGGACGGCCGTGACGAGAATTGCGAAATCCATATAGAAAGCCCCCTCCATTGGCTGGTGACGGACTGTTTCATCGAATATCACGCCCGACTCCCTGAGGCAAGCCTTGTCCGGCGAAGGAGAACACGGCAGCGGGTGCAGAAGCGAAACCGCATGAAAGCGCCATCCTCTCTTGAATTGCGGTGAATGGCTCTTCGCAGGAAACGAGCGTGCGTTCGTTTTCTACGCTTTAAATTTATCTTGTTGAGTCAAAAAAATTGTGACATGTATCAGCGGTGGCTCTGCCGGAAGAAGCGGCCGGGATGCCGGTTCCGGTTCGTTTTTTCATGACGCATTGGCCCGGCCGGGCCGGGGCTTTCACCTCACGTTCACAGCTTGCGAGACATAAAAGGGGGTCCTTTGGACGCTAAAGAATATCTCAGGAAGGCATTTCAGGAAGGCCGGGCGGCGCTTAGCGAGGCCGAATCCAAGCAAATACTCGCGGCCTACGGGGTTCCCGTTGTGCCCGAAATCGTGGCGAAAACCGCCGCGGAGGCGGCCCGGGAGGCCGGAAAAATCGGTTTCCCCGTGGTTTTGAAGGGCCTCGGCTCGACGCTGCTCCACAAGAGCGAGATGGGCATCGTGCACGTGGGCCTCGGCAGCGAGGGCGAGGTCCTGGCCGCGGCGGAGGACATCTCGGCCAAGGCGGGCGCGGCCCTGGAGGGCTTTTTGGTTCAGCCCCAGATAGCGGGCCGCCGCGAGTTCGTGGCCGGGCTCTTCCGGGACCCCCAGTTCGGGCCCGTCATCATGTTCGGCCTGGGCGGGGTCTTCACCGAGGCCATAGCCGACGTGGTCTTCCGCCTGGCGCCCCTGACGGAGCGCGACATCGCCGACATGCTGGAGGAGTTCCGCTCCAAGAAGCTTCTGGGTGATTTCCGGGGCGAGAAAGCGGTCAACCGGGCGCACGTGACGGCCGCGCTCCTCGGGCTTTCGCGGCTTGCCATGGAGTGCCCGGAGGTAGTCGAGGTGGACGTGAACCCGCTGCTGGCGGGCCACGACGGGGGCCTCACCGCCGTGGACGCCCTGGTGATCCTGGGCGCGCCCGTGGAGAAGAAAAACATCCACGTCCCCGTGCCGCCCGAGAAGATCGCGGCCATCTTCTACCCCAAGTCCATCGCCTTCGTGGGCATGAGCGCCCGGCTCGGCAAATGGGGCCATAACGTGGCCACCTGCGCCATCGCCGGGGGCTACGAGGGGGCCATCCACTTCGTGAACCCCAAGGGCGGAACCATTTTCGGCCGGCCGGTCTTGAAAAGCGTGCGGGATTTGACCGAACCCGTGGACCTTGCGGTGGTCACCATCCCGGCGGCCCAGGTCATGGACCTTATGGACGACCTGGCCGAAAAGAACATCAAGAACGTCCTTCTCATCACCTCCGGCTTCGGCGAGATCGGCCCGGAGGGAAAGGACCTGGAGCGCCGCCTGGTGGAAAAGGCCCGCGCGCACGACATCCTGATCCTGGGCCCCAACACCATGGGCATCACGAACCCCCACATCAGCCTCTTCTGCATGGGAAGCCACATCCGCACCCCGGCGGGCTCCACCGCCATGGTGGCCCAGTCCGGCAACATGGGGGCCCAGCTCATGAGCTTCGCGTCCCGGCAGAACATCGGCCTGCGCGCCTTCTGCGGCTCCGGCAACGAGGCCATGATCTCGATCGAGGATTTCATGGAGGGCTTCGAGAAGGACAAGGTGACGCGGCAGGTGGTTCTCTACATCGAGTCCGTCAAGGACGGCCGCCGCTTCTTCGAAAGCGCCCGGCGCGTGGGGGCATCGAAGCCCGTGGTGGTCTTGAAGGGCGGCCGCACCGGCGCGGGCGGGCGCGCCGCCGCCAGCCACACCGGGGCCATGGCGGGCGACAGCCGGGTCTTCGACGCGGCCTGCCGCCAGGCGGGCGTGGTGCGCGTGAACCAGCCCATGGACCTATTGGACCTCTCCGCCGCCTTCTCCGCCCTACCGCTTCCCCGCGGCAACCGCGTGGCCATCATGACCCTGGGCGGCGGCTGGGGCGTCGTCACCGCCGACCTCTGCGACGAGTACGGCCTAAACGTCGTCCCCCTCTCCCCCGAGGTCTTCGAGAAGGTGAACGCCATTCTCCCGCCCTTCTGGAGCCGCGGCAACCCCATCGACCTCGTTGGCGAGAACGACCCCACCATTCCCGTCCGGGTGGCGGACGTCCTCATGGCCTGGGACGGCTGCGACGCGGTCCTGAACCTCGGAATCTTGGGCCGCAAGATCGCGCTCAACCGCATGGTGGAAGACGCCATCGCCTCCGACCCCAAGGCGGACAAGGAGCACCTCTACGCCCTCCACAAGGCCCTGTGCGACATCGAGGACCGCTACGTGGAGCACCTGGCGGCCCTCATGGAACGCTACGACAAGCCGATCCTCGGCGTGCCCCTGGTCTCCGACGACTCCGACAAGACCATGATCCCCGTGCCCGGCAAGAAGTACAAGGGCGTCTTTTTCAAGACCCCCGAACGCGCCGTGAAGGCGCTGGCCAAAATGAACGAGTATCAAAAGTTCCACATAAGCGGCAAAGCGTAACAGCCTGCCGGAAAACGCGATCCGCTGCGTTGCGCTTCGTCTTGCGCTCGGTCACGTATGAACCCCGGGGCCCCCAAGAAATCGCAGATTTCTTGGGGTGGGATTTACGCTCCCATCGCGCGCGACTCGCGCGCCTTGCATTTCATCGTTTTCCGGCAGGCTGGTAAGGCTTGCTGAGAGCCTGAAATCGAGCGGGCCGGGGACCCCGACCCTCCCCCCCCCCCCCCCCCCC
>JAKAGN010000213.1 GCA_021815525.1 Deltaproteobacteria bacterium | reverse complement strand
TGTAATGCTTGGGAAGCTTCACCTCGTCGAAGATGATCTCCCCCTGGTTCAGAGCCCTCTGCCCGATCTTGTTGAGGGGCGCTCCCCGGGAGATGCCGGGAAGATCAAGCGGGCAGAGGGCGAGGCCGGAGCCGTGGACTCCCTTGGACTCATCCAGGCCCACGTGAAGTACCGCGTGGGTGGCGATGGTCCCGTTGGAAACCCAGGCCGATTTCCAGCCGTTTAGGATGTACTCGTCGCCTTTTTTGACGGCCGTGAGGCCGGGCGCGGTGCGGGGGTCGCAGCCTTTTTTGGTGGTGCCCATGACCCAGTCGCTTCCCCGTTGCGGCTCGGTGATGGCCCAGCATCCCACCATTTCGCAGCTTTTGTCCTCGATGTACTCCCTCGCCCAGCCCCGGATTTTTTTGTCCGCGGACAAAATGGCGAAGGCGAAGGGCATGGAGGACACCATGAGGCTCACCGCGAGCCCGCCGTCGGCGTAGCCCATGCGCTCGTTCACGATGGGTGTGGCGAGCGAGGGAAGCGCGCCCAGGGTTCCGCCGAAGGCCTTGGGGATCATGAGCCTGTGGAGGCCCCGCTCGCGGAAGCCCTTGAAAACCTTCCAGAGAACCGAGTCCCGGGACGCCACCCGGGCCGGGTCCCGGAAACGGTCCAGCTCGATTCCGGCGGGACGCACCACCCGTTCGCCGAAGTCCCTCGCCGTTTCATCGAGGGCCTCCAATTTCCGGCCGAGTTTTCCGTCGAGAGCAAGGTATCCCAAAACGTTTCTCCTTTTCCATTCGCCAGGCCCGGGCATTCCGGGCGGTGACGCCGCAAATTTTAAAAAGCGGGCGAAATCGGCCTGGTGAAAAGAGCAGCGCCGGCAGGCCGCCGGAAAACGATGCGATGCGAGGCGCGCCCGCGCGGCGAAGGCGGCGTACTCCCCACCCCAAGAAATCGCGGATTTCCCGGGGGCCCCGGGCTTGACCAAGCCGCCAGGCGGCGCGCGGGCGCGCTATTCGCGTTTTTAAAACGGCCCGTCAGTGGGCAAGGGCGTTGACGATGCCCTCGGGCCGCAGGTTCTCCAGGGGCACGTAGCGGGCGCCCATGTGGCCGGCGATTTCGCGCGCCATGTCCAAGACCCCCGGGTGCTTCTCCTCGGTGTCGAGAACCAGGGTCTCTATGCGTTTTTCCTTCCGGATGGAGCGGGCCACCGCGAAGACCTCCTCGTGGATGGTGAGGATGGGCCCGCCGTTCCGGGGTCCTCCGGAGTGAAGGCCCACGTTGGCCCGGCCGTCGGTCACGAGAACCAGTGAGGGCCACAGGGCCCCCAGGCCCCGCAGGGACTTCTCCGCCACCCTGCGCCCCAGGGCCATGCCCGCGGCGAGGGGGGTGGCCCCGCCGGTTGGAAGGTCCCTGAGCTTTCTTTCCGCCAGGCACACGCTCTTGGTGGGCGGCAGGAGCACCTCCGCGCCCTTGGACTTGAAGGCGATGAGAGCCGCGGCGGAGCGGTCCTTGTAGGCGCGGTCCAGAAGCCTGAGGATCGCGGCCTTGGTCTGGCTCATGAGCCGGGTGCCCATGGAGCCCGAGGCGTCCACCACGAAGACGAAGAGCCGCCCGGTCTTCATTGTGCGGATCTTGCTGCGAAAGTCCTCGGGCCGGATCGGGACGAACAGGGGGCCCGGGGGACGGGTGCGCACGAAGGGAGCGGCGGCGCGCAAGGTGGCGTCGAGGGCCAGGTCCGAGCCGTCCGGGAAGGGGGTGGCCCGCACGTAGCGGCCCCGGCGGAGGGCCGAGCGGGCCTCGTGAAAGCGGCCCTTCTCCCGCCGCAGCTCGGCGGGCGGGCGCACCCGCTTTCCGGCGGCCCCGGGGTCGGCCGCGCGGCCTATCTCGAAAACCCGGCCGTCCTCGTCGAAACCGCCCGGCTCCACCTTCATCCGCTCCCGGGGCGCGCCGTTTTCCGGGGGCAGGCTCTTTTTCGAGGTCTCGGCGCCAGGCAGGCGCTGGGCCTGGGACTCAGTGCTCAAGGGTTTTTTTTTATCCCGCCGCGCGCCCTCGCAGCCGGTCAAGAGCGCGTCCACCGCGTCCATGTCGGCCGGGATCTCGTCGAAGGGCAGCTTCCTCATGCGGTGGTAAAGGGCGAACTTGGCGGCCTTGGCCACGTCCCCCAGCTCCACGGTGCGCCGGCCGTGGAAGGCGGCGTGGGTCTTGGCGGTTTTCAGGATGACGAGGTCCGCCCGGTGGCCGTCCACACCCATGCGCACGGCAAGGTCCGTGATGGCCCGCACTATTTCGTCGCCGCACTTGACCCTTGGGAGGAGCTTCCTGGCCGCCGCTATGCGCCTTTTGAGGCGCGACTCCTCCTTCTCCCAGCGCGCGCGGAAGCGGACCGGATCGGCCTCGAAGGCCTCCCAGCGGCGAAGCAGCTCGTCCCTATGCGCGAGGTTCTCTATCCCCTTCACCGAAACGCACAGGCCGAAGCGGTCCAGGAGCTGGGGCCTCAGGTCCCCCTCCTCGGGGTTCATGGTGCCCACCAGGATGAAGCGGGCCGGGTGGCTCACGCTCACGCCCTCCCGCTCCATGACGTTCATGCCCATTGCGGCGCTGTCCAAGAGAATGTCCACGATGTGGTCATCCAGAAGGTTCACCTCGTCCACGTAGAGTATGCCGCGGTTCGCGTCCGCGAGGAGCCCCGGCTCGAAGCGCTTCTCGCCGGTCTTGAGCGCGTGCTCCATGTCGAGAGTGCCGGCCACGCGGTCCTCGGTGGCGTTGATGGGAAGCTCCACCACCCGGGTCCGCCGGGTCTGGATTGGAAGCGGCCCGCGCGCGGCCCGCTCGCGGCAGGCCGGGCAAAGGGTTTCGGGGGAGCCGGGATCGCAGCTGAAGGGGCAGTCGGCCGCCACGTCGATCTCGGGCAGGAGGTGCCCCAGGGCCCGCACCACGGTGCTTTTCCCCGTGCCCTTCTCCCCGCGGATGAGCATCCCGCCGATCATGGGGTTGATGGCGTTCAAAAGAAGCCCGGTCAGCATCATCTCCTGGCCCACGAAGGCGGAGAACGGAAATATGTGATTCATGGTGCGCTCCCTTTCGGCGGGATGTTCACCGAAACTCCTTCAGTTCAAACGAAAAGCGAACTCACAGACTCGCCCGTATGGCTGCGGGCGATGGCCTCACCCACCAGGGGCGCTATGGAAAGCACCCGGATCTTGCCCATGGCCGCGGCCTCCTCGGAAAGCGGTATGGTGTCCGTCACCACGAAGGAGGCTATGGCGGACTCCGCGATCCTGGGCACCGCCGGGCCCGAGAGCACCGGGTGGGAGACGTAGGCGTGGACGCTTGCCGCGCCGCGCGCCATGAGGGCCTTGGACGCCTCCGTCAAGGTTCCGGCCGTGTCGGCCATGTCGTCCAGGACCACGGCGGTCTTGCCCGCAACCTCGCCGATCACGTTCATGGCCTCGGCCTGGTTGGGGGCGCTGCGGCGCTTGTCGATAAGCGCCAGATCCGCCAGGAGCCTCTTGGCGAAGGCCCTCGCCCGCTCCACGCCCCCGGCGTCCGGGCTGACGATCACTATGTCCTTTCCGTCGAAGCGCTCCCTTATGTCCTTCAAAAGCACCGGCGCGGCGAAGAGGTTGTCCACGGGTATGTTGAAGAAGCCCTGGATCTGGCCGGCGTGGAGGTCCAAGGTGATTACGCGGCCCGCGCCGGCCACGGTGACGAGATCGGCCACGAGGCGCGCGCTGATGGGGACCCTGGGGGCCGCCTTCTTGTCCTGGCGCGCGTAGCCGTAGTAGGGCATGACGGCCGTGATGCGCTTGGCGGAGGCGCGCTTCAGGCCGTCCAGCATTACGAGAAGCTCCATCAGGTTGTCGTTCACCGGCGGGCAGGTGCTCTGGACCACGAACACGTCCTTGCCGCGCACGTTTTCCCGTATCTCCACCCGGATCTCGCCGTCGGAAAAGCGCTTCACCATGGCCTGGCCGAGGGGCAGCGAAAGGCGCCCGCAGATTTTCTCGGCAAGAAGCGGGTTGGCGTTTCCGGTGAAGACGACAAGGTCGTTTTGCATCGGCTGTCTCCTGTTTCCTATCGTAGCGGCAGGTTGAAGACCGTATTGAACCGCAAGGCCCCCTAAGCCGCTTTTTGCTTGCCCTTCATCCTCTTCTCACCCAGAAACTCCCGGATGCCCTCGATGATGATGTCCGGCTCGTCGTCCTGGAGAAAGTGCCCGGCCGTGGGAATCTTCAAGGTGGGCGCGTGGTTGGGGAGAAGCTCCTCGAACTTCTCGATGAACCAGGGAACGAACACGGGGTCCTTCATGCCCCAGATGACCCGGGTGCGCACGTCCCAGCCCTCAAGCTTGGCGCCGGTGTCCCGCAAGAGCCGCCACGCGCCGTCCAGGGGGCCCATGGGCACCTGGCGCACGGATTTCATGATGGCGAGCCGGTCCTCCACCCTCTGGAAGGGGTACTTGTAGCCGTCCATGGCCTTCTTGTGCATCTGGCGGCGGGTGTTGTACGTGCCCAGGCGCATCCCGGCCTCCAGGAACACGTTCCAGTCCATGGCCATCTTCTTGCCCAGGACCGGAATCTTGAAGCTCCACAGGTAGGGAAAGGCCCAGGCGCTGCGGCACCGGGCGAACTCGCCCAGGGTGCGCGGCAGGAACCCGGTGGTGTTCATGGGGATGAGGCGCGAGAAGCGCTCCTTGTTCCTGGCCGCGTAGGAGAGGCCTATGATGCCGCCCCAGTCCTGGCAGATGAGGGTGACCTTCGTAAGACCCAGTTTTTCCACGAAAACCCCGAGCCTCCGTATGTGGGCCTCCATGGAGTAGTCCTCGTAGAAGGGCTTGTCGGAAAGCCCGTAGCCCAGGTGGTCGAGGGCCACGCAGCGAAAGTCCTTTTTGAGGTCTTTTATGAAGTGGCGGTAGAGATAGCTCCAGGTGGGGTTGCCGTGGAGCATGAGGAGGGTCTCGCCCTCGCCCTCGTCCACGTAGCTCATGGTGTTCCCCTCGATCTCCACGGTCTTGAAGTCCACCGGGAAGTCGTCGATGTCCGTGAGCTTTATGGGGAAGGCGGGCCGGTACTCGAGGTCGAGCACCTTGCGCAGCACCCCCAGCGACACGCTCGAAAGCGCGTCCCGGACCGGGTGCTGGCGCTTCACCACCGTAGGCTCGGCGCCCAAGCCCTTGTAGCGGGTCACCATGTAGTCCGGAGCGGGGTTCTCGGGCTGTGGCTTTCCCACCTGGGAGCCAAGGAGCCCCTTCACAGCCTTCTGGACCACCCGCTCCACCGGGGTGTAGCCGCCGATGAGGCGCCTGTACTCCTCCTCAACCCTCTCGGCGCGCTCCCGCACCGCCGGGCTCACCGCAAGCTCCTTGGTGCTGTAGAGCACCCCGCCCACCAGCTTCTTGGCGAAGTAGTAGCAGCGCTCGGCCCGGGCCTGGAGAAAGGGGTCCTTGGAGTGCCGCATGGTGCGGTAGCCCTGCATCATGACGTCCATCACCGACAGAACCGTGGGGCCGTTGGTTTCCGTGAGCTTCTG
>JAKAGN010000212.1 GCA_021815525.1 Deltaproteobacteria bacterium | reverse complement strand
CCCCCCGCAGGGCCTTCTTCTCAGGCCCTTCGCCACAGCCCCTTCTCGCAGACGGCCAGGCCGCGTTCCGCGAGACGCTTCAAGTGCTTCTTCGCGGTGGCGCGCTCGGCCCAGCGGTAGAAGTCGAGGGGCTCCCGGGGCTTGCGGTAGACGAGCCACAGGTCGGCGATGTCGTCAACGCTGCGCGGCTCTGAGAGGAAGTCGAGGATCTTGCGCTCGCGGGAAAGGGGCACCTCGATGTAGGCGTCCCAGAGGGCGGGCGGGGCCTCCGTCAGGACGCCGCCGTCGTGGGCCGGTATCCAGCGGCGGGCCGGCACGGCCTGGAGGGCCCGCACCGAGGCGATGGTCCGGGTCAGGCTCGATGCCGGGTCGGCGTACCAGGGGCCGAAGGGGGTAAGATCGTAGTCGGAAAGGAATAGCACCGAGGGCTCCGGGAAGAAGAAGGCCACGTGGCCCGGGGTGTGGCCGGGAACGTGGAGGACCCGCGCGGAAAGGCCGGGAAAGAGGCCGATCTCCTCGTTTGGCGCGAAGAATGAAAGCTCCGACTCCGGCCGGGGCCTGAAGTGGAAGCCCGATACGATGTACTCGGCCCAGCGCTCGCGCAGGGACCTGTTTTCCGGCTCGTCCATGCCGTACCAGTCCATGAGGACCTCGAGGTCGGCGAGGGGCGGGGCGTCGGCGGGGTGGATGCGCACGATTGCGTCCGGGAAGAGGTCGAGGTGGGCGAAGTGGTCCTCGTGCCAGTGGGAGAGCCAGACCTCCCGCACGCCCTCCTCGTCCCGGAGGCGCGTCAGGCGCTCGCGGTCGGAGGCGGGGTCGATCAGGACCCCGGCGCCTTCCACGTACACGGAGTGGCAGTGGGGGTAGCGGCCCCGGTTGGGGCCGGGCAGGAAGCGGATGGGGCCGACGTTGCACTCAACGGCCGCTTTCGGTGTCGCGGCCATTGCGGTCAGCGCCCCCCGGCGTGGCTTGCGAAGTGGGCCAAGTCCGGCAGGATCAGGCCCTCCATGGCGAGCTTCACGGCCTTCTTGCTTCCCGGCATACAGAAGACGAGGGTTTTTCCGATGAGGCCGGCCGCGGCCCGCGAGAGCACCGCGGCAGCGTCCACCTGGTCGAAGGAAAGCCCGGCGAAAAGCGCCGCGAAGGCGGGGAGCGTCTTGTCGAAAAGGGGGCTTACGGCCTCTATGGTGACGTCCGTGGGGGTGATGCCGGTTCCGCCGTTGATGCAGATCACCTGGGGGGCTTGCGCCAGGATTTCGGAGAGGGCGAGGTTGATGGCGGAAACGTCGTCGGGAACCACCCTGTGGTCGAGGACCTTATGGCCCTCCTTGGCCAGGGCCTTGGCGATCCAGCGGCCGGACTCGTCGCGGGCCAGGGTGCGGCTGGTGGAAACCGTGAGAACCGCCGCCGAAACCGTTTTCGCCGCGGCCCTTCTGTGTCCGAAGACGCCCATGGCCGAACCTCATTTTCGTCAATGACAACAATGGATTGCAAGCAGGGCCGAAAGCCGGTGGCGGGCCGTCAAAGGTCGTCCACGAAGTCGTCCGCCATGTCCTCGTCCTGCACCTTCAGGTTCATGGGCTCGTCGTCCAGGTCGTCGGCCTCCAGGAGGGACTCGTCCTCGAACTCGTCCTCGATGTAGGGGGCCTCGGCCTCGGACTCGGTGTCGGCCTCGGCCTCGGCCTCGGGCCGCGGCTGGGCCTCGTAGCGCTTGGGCTCCACCGGCGGGGCCGTTACCTCCTCCACCTCGGCCTCGGTGGTTTCGCTCCGCTTTTCACCGTAGAGCGCCACGACGGAGTCCGCGATGGCCAGGGCCGTCTTGGCCGGGGGGAAGAATTTTTCGGTCCGGAAGGCCAGGACCACCGCGGACCGGCCGGACTGGGCCGCCTTTTCCATCAGGGCCTCGGGGTGCTCCTGGGCTCCCAGGAGGTCCATCTCGTCGTCGGAGCGGCGCACGAACTCGCGGATGGCCAGGACGTGCTTTTCATCGTCGCGCTCGATCTTGTAAATGTAGCGCATAAGGTTGGGTCTCCCTTGGGTCGCGTTCCATAAAATCGACTGGGCTACGAAACATGAATTTCAAAGGATGTCAAGGACCAAGGAGAATATTCCCCGGGTTCTCGCCCCGCCCGGCGAAATTTTCAGGAACGGCCCCCCGCGGCCCGCTCGGGGTATAGGACGGCGTTGGCCCGCACCGGGCCGTTTTCCGGCGGGGTGAAGCCGAAGACCTCCCGCAGGAAGCCCATGATGATGCGGAAGGTGGCGCCCCAGAGGATTTCGCCGGGGCCTTCCGGCTCCCGGACCCTGAAGCAGGGGACCTCCACGGCCGCGCTTCCGAAGGCCGCCGCGAACTGCCCGGTGAGGGCCAGGGCGTAGGTGCCGTAGTTTTCGGGGAGAAACAGCTCCCGGAGGGGCAAAAGGACGTTGCGCTCCACCTCCGGGCCGGTGCGAAGGGGCGTGCCGGCCGCGACCAAGCCCGCGAAGGGGTGGATGACGCGCCTGCGGGTGGCCATGCGGGAGGCGGGCAGCGGCCCCAGGAACTCCACCCGGGCCGGCGGAAGGCGCATCTCCTCGTAGGTTTCCCGAAGGGCGCAGGCCAGGTAGAGGCGCAGCGTGGCGAAGGTGGCCGGATCGCGCTTCCCGGCGAGCCGGAAGGCCCTGGAGCCGCCGATGGAGGGCGTGAGCGGCATGAGGACCCTCGCTATGAAGCGGTCCGCCAGGGCGCGGGGGTGCCCCCCGGGAAAGCAGAGGTCCCCGGGCTGGGAGACGTCCGCCGAGCGCTTGTTGAGGACGAAGGCGTAGCCGGAAGGGCCTTCGTCCTCCCCCGGCAGGCGGCGGAGGAGCGCCAGCACGCCGGCGTCCCGCCACCTTGCGCCGTCCTTCCCCTGCCGCGCCCCGGCCCCGTAGCCAAGGTCGGCCTCCGAGAGCTTCTGGACGATGGTTTCCGTGAGTGAGCCGGGTTTCATTCCGTTACCCTGAATGCCGCAAGCCTCGATGTTGACATAAAGACGCCCCGAAGTTAGCATGGGACATGGAAAATACCATGTCCGATCCATTCAAGGCAACCCTTTGCTCCGTGATGGCGGCCGCCCTCGCCTTCGGGTTTTTCCATCACGTGGCCCCCGACAGGGGGGATGCCTTCGAGCGGCTCCACATCTTTCTTTTCAACCTCGTTTCGGGCGGCACCAGCATCCTCTGGTTCGCCCAGGGCCGGGGCCGCCTGACGCCGCGCCTTGGGGCCTTCTTCATCCTTGCGGCGCTTTTCGCGGTTTCCGCCTTCTTCGACTGGTACGGGCTTTCCGCCGCCCTGTGCCTGGGGCTTTTCGCCATCGTCGAATCGGTGAGGATCAAGCGTTTTTCGTTTTTCCCCGCACGCTTTTTCGACCCAAGGGCCGACAGCTCCGAAAAGTTCCTGGAGGCCTCGCTCCTGTGCCTTTCCATAGGCCTTCTCCTGTGCTGCCTGGCCATTCTCGACACGTCCCGCTTTCACATCGTAAACTCCCCCAAGTTTTCCCTCTACACCTTTTTCCTGGGGTTTTCGTTTCCCGTTTCCCTGGTCAGCTTTTCCATGATATTCAAGATAGTGCCGCCGGCGCGGACCAAGGGCGAGATGCTGGCCCACAACGCGGCCTTCTGGCTTCTGAACCTGGGGGTCATAATTTTTTTCGCCTTCATCCTGGCGGGAAGCGCGGCGGGCGAGACCGCCGCATCCATCACCCTTTATTTCGCGGTGCTCCTTACGTGGCGCATCCTTCACGGGGCGGGCGAGCCCGGCCAGCCGCGGGCCATCCTCCTTTCCGGCCTTGGCTTTCTTCTCCTGACGGCCCTTACCGGCATCGCCTTCATACTCTTCGAGCTGGCCTTTGGCGCGCCTCCGCCCGGAAGGTTCCTCCTTAGGCTCCACGCCTTCCTGGCCCTCTACGGCTGGAACCTTTCCGGCCTGGTGGTGCTTCTCAGGCTCTCCGACTTTCCACTGGCCCTATCCCCGCGCCGGGCCATAGGTCTCCACTGGCTGGTGGTGGCCGTGGCCGCGCCGGCCGGGTACGAAAGCGGCCCGGCAGCGATTTTCGCCGTGATCCTTTACGCGGCCTTTTTGAGGACCGTGCTCTTCGCCCCGCGAAGGGCGCGGGAAAGGACGAGCCCTTGAACGCGCTCCAGCAAAAAGCCCTGGTGCCCACCGGCGTCCCCCGCCTGGACCTGATCTTAGGCGGAATGTTCATAGGCGACAACGTGGTCTGGTACGACGAGTCCGGGAACCTGGCCCAGGTCTTCTGGCACCGCTTCGTCCAGACCTCCCTGGCCGGCGGCAGGGCCGTCATACTGGCCAGCTTCGACCGCTCCCCCAAGAACCTTTTCGAGCGCCTGGGGCCCCTGGGGCGCGACGCGAACCTGACGGTCCTGGACTGCTTCACCCACGGCAAGGGAAACGGCATAGCCACGTTCCTGAAGTTCCTGGAGGAGGCCCCCAGGGACATCCGCGACCGCGTGGTGCGCCTGGAAAACCCCAAGAACCCCGACGAGTTCTCCGAGAGGCTCTACGAGGTCCACGGCGGGCTTTCCGGGCCCGTGCACCTGGTGTTCGAGAGCCTCACCGGAATGCAGGAGCTGTGGGGCGGCGAGGAGGAGGTGGGCCACTTCTACACCCACTCCTGCCCCCGCCTCTATGACCTCAACACCGTCGCCTACTGGATCGCGGAGAAGGGCGCGCACGGGCGGCGCCTCCGGGCCCAGATCAACCAGATCGCCCAGGTGGCGGTGGAGCTTTCCATCAAGCGGGGCACCTCCACCCTCTCCGTCATCAAGGCCGAGGGCCGCGACCCCGTGGCCGTCCAGGAGCCCCAGCGCTACCAGACCCGGGGCCAGGACATCTACTTCGCCGGCGAAAAGGACGTGCCGGACCAGGACCAGCTGGGCGGCCGCATCAAGAAGCTCCGCGTGCGCCGGGGCCTCTCCCAGGCCGAGCTGGCCAAGCGCGTGGGCGTGACCGCCAGCACCATAAGCCAGGTGGAGTCCAACACCATCTACCCCTCCATCCCCGGGCTCCTCAAGATGGCCGAGGTCTTGTCCGTGGACGTGGGCCACTTCTTCTCCCCCGGCCGCGAGCGCAGGCCCGCCGTGGTGTTTCCGGCCTCCGGCTCCCAGCCCGCGCGCCTCCCGCACTTAAAGGACGAAAGCGCCGCCCGCCTCCTGACCCCCGTTGATTTCCCGGGCGGCATCGAGGCCTACCTCATAGAGCTTCAGGCCGGCGACGAGATAGGCGGCCACTTCCTCGCCCACAAGGGCCACGAGCTTGGCTACGTCCTCGCGGGCGCCCTCAGAATCACCCTTCCCGACGGCGTCCACGACGCCGAGGCCGGGGACCTCGTCTACCTCTCCGACCAGATCCCCACCCTGTGGCACAACCCAGGCTCCCGCACCGCCAAGCTCCTGTGGCTCAAGCTCCCGGCGCGGACAAGCTGAAAGCGTACAGTGGAAAGGATCGCGGGGGGAGGGGAAGGGGAAAACCTTTTCGCAGAAAAGGTTTTC
>JAKAGN010000211.1 GCA_021815525.1 Deltaproteobacteria bacterium | reverse complement strand
CCCGTGCATATCGGGGGTCCGGGGGCGGTTTGCGCCCCCGGGCCTTTTGGAAAGGGGGAGGGGGTGCGGGGGAGGGGGAAAACCTTTTCGCAGAAAAGGTTTTCCCCCTCCCCCGCGATCTTTCACGGCCTCGGATGGAATTTTCTATGGGCGCTTTTGAGGCGTTCGCGGGCGACGTGGGTATAGATTTGGGTGGTGGCGATGTCCACGTGGCCCAGCATTTCCTGGACCACCCGGATGTCGGCGCCGCCTTCCAGCATGTGACTGGCGAAGGAGTGCCGCAGGGTGTGGGGCGTCACCTTTTTGCCGAGGTCGGCTTTTTTGGCCCAGGCGGAAAGGCGTTTCCAGAAGGCCTGGCGGGTGAGCTTCCTGCCGCCCTGGCCCAGGAAGAGGTGGGGGGACAGGCGTCCCGACGCCAGTCGCGGGCGGCTGTACTCCAGGTACTCGGAGATTTTTTCCGACGCCGGCTCGCCTATGGGGACGAGCCGCTCCTTGTCGCCTTTTCCCATGACCCGCACGAAGCCCGCCGCGAGGTTCAAGTCCGCCGAAAGCACGCCCACCAGCTCCGAGACCCGGAGCCCCGCGGCGTAGCCCAGCTCCAGCATGGCCCGGTCCCGGACTCCCAGGGGCGTTTTGTCGTCCGGGGTGTCCAGGAGCTTCTCCATCTCGGAAAGGGTGATGACGTCGGGAAGGGTGAGCCCGCTCTTGGGGAGGTCCACCAGGCGCGCGGGGTCTTTTTCGATGAGCTTTTCCGCGGCCAGGAAGCGGAAGAAGCCCCGCACGGCCACCAGGTGCCGGGCGCGGCTTCTTGCGGAAAGGCCCTTGTTGCGAAGGCCTATGAGGTGCTTCAGGATGTGGGCGGTGTCCACGATGGCCGGGTCTTCCACGCCTTCGCCGGCGAGAAAGGCCGAAAAATCGCGCAAATCCCGGCCGTAGGAGGAAAGGGTGTTGTCGGAAAGGCCCTTTTCAACCAGGAGGTGGCTTAAGTACTGGTCCAGCGCGGTGTCGAGGGTGGACATGGGCGCGCGGCCTTAAGGGAAGGGGATTTCCACCGGCAGCGAGTTCAAAATCTCCACGCCGGTCGCGGTTACGAGCGCCATGTTCTCCAGGCGCACGCCGCCAAGCCCCGGCAGGTAGATTCCGGGCTCCACGGTGACCACCATGCCGGGCTCCAGGATCGTGCTTTTGAGTGGCCCCAGGCGCGGCGCCTCGTGGACCGCGAGCCCCACGCCGTGGCCCAGGCTGTGGCCGAAGCTTTCGCCGTAGCCGTTTTTTGCGATGTGGTCCCGGGCGGCGGCGTCCACGTCCTTGGCGTCGGCCCCGGGCCGGATGGCCTCGGTGGCGAGGGCCTGGGCCTCCCTCACGATGCCGAAGATCTTTTTCAGCACCGGGTCCGCTTTTCCGAGAAACAGGGTGCGGGTGATGTCCGAGCAGTAGCCGTCAAGCATCGCCCCGAAGTCGAGGAGGAGTATGTCGCCCTCCTTCACGGGCCGGTCCGAGGGTATGGCGTGGGGCTTGGCGGAGTTTGCGCCAGCCGCGCAGATGACGGGAAACGACAGGGCGTCCGCGCCCCGCTCCCGCATGGCCCGCTCCAGCCGCCAGGAAAGCTCCCTTTCGGTGGCGGGGAGTTTAAGGGCGGCCACGAAGTCCCGGAACGCGTCCTCTGCCAGGGAAAGCGCGCGGCGGACGGCCTCTATCTCGGAGGGGTCCTTGCGCACGCGCCGGGCCTCCACAAGCTCCCGCACGGGCGTAAGCTCCACGCGCCCGCCGGCGGCGGAAAGCTCGGCCGTGTAACGGGCGTGCTCGGCGAAGGTTAGGCGCGCCTCCTCGAAGCCCGCGCGCTTCACCGTCAAGTCCTTGAATATTCCCGGAAGGGCTTTGGCCAGGCCTTCCTTGTGGGTGAAGACCTCCCAGCCCGGGCATTCCTCCAGGGCCTGGGTGGTGAAGCGGGAGTCGGTGGCCAGTATCAGGCGCTCCGCCGTCACGATGGCTGCGCCGGCCGACTCGTCCAGTTGGGCGTCCAGGCCGGTGTAGCCGGAGAGGTAGCGGCGGTTCTCGGCGTTCTGGACCAGGAGGGCGTCCAGGTTCATGCCGGCCATGCGCGCCCGGAGGTCCGCGACCCTTTCCGCGCGGGCTGGGCTCATGGCCTCGCCCCCCGGCGGACGATCTCGTCAGCCAAGGCCCGGTAATCGGCCGCTCCGGGCGAGCCCTGGCGGAAGAAGACCACCGGCTCGCCGTGGAGGGCGCTTTCGGCGATGGTGGCGTTCATCCGTATGGCGGTCTCGAAGACCTTGCCGGAAAAGCGCCCGTCGGCCGCCAGCTTTTCCATGACGGCCTTGGACACCCGCGTGCGCGGGTCGTAGAAGGTGGCCACGACGCCGGTGAGGGTAAGCCCCGGGTTTATCTCCTCGCGGATCAAGTCCACGGTGTCCAGAAGGTCGTCCAGGGCGGCGTAGGCGTGGGGCTGGGTCTGGCAGGGGATGAGGAACTCCCCGGCGAAGGCGAAGACGTTCACCGTGAGGAGCGACAGGGTGGGCGGGGTGTCGAGGAGCACGAAGTCGTAGTCCTTCACCAGGGGCTCCAGGCGGCGCAGGCGTTTTTCCCGTGCCAGCTTGTTAACGAGCTCCACCTCGGCGCCGGAGAGGTCCGGGTGGGAGGGCACCAGGGAGAGGCCCTCCCAGCGGGTGGGGCAGACGGCCCGGGCCGGGTCCGGGGCCTTCTGGGCCGTCATGACGTGGTAGGTGGTGAGGGTTTCCTCGCCGGCCGGCGAGCCCAAGGCGCGCGTGGCGTTGTACTGGGGGTCCACGTCCACCACCAGGACCCGGAAGCCCGAGAGCGAGAGGGCCGCGGCCAGGTTCACCACCGTGGAGGTCTTCCCCACGCCGCCCTTTTCGTTGGCCACGGCTATGATGCGGGTTTGCTTTTCTTCCATGACATCATCCCCCCGGCATGGAGTTAATTTTGCTTCTTCCATTCTTGCCGCCCGGCCCGGCCGGTCGCAAGCGATGAGCCGCAAGGCGTGCAAGCGGCGCGCGAGGAAGCGTACTGTTCGTACGTGACGCAGCGCGCCGCGAAGCACAACACAGCGGATCGCGCTTGTGGACGGCCGGGCCCTAGCCTATGGCGCGGAAGATCATGGCCAACTCCTGGTCCAGATCCGAGAGGCGCGCGGCCATGCCCGAAAGATCGCTTCCGGCCTTGTCCTTGATGGCCTGGGTCTCGCCCAGAAGCCCCTGGGTGGCGGACATACCCTCGGCGAAGAAGCGGAAGCCCTCGGAAAGCTCGGTGTAGAGCGCCTCGGAGGCCGCCTCCATGATGGCGAAGAGGTACTGGAACTTGAGGTTTTCCCGGAAGTCCAGGAAGCGGTCCGAAAGGGACTTGCGGGTGTCGCGTTTCATGCGGGCCACGGCCCGGTTCAGGACCTTCTCGGTCACGCGGCCGTCCTCGGGCTTCTCCATCTTGAGGGCCCTTTTTACGGCCAGCACCATGCGGCCCAGGCCGTGGCTCGCCAGGGCCTCGGCGCGGACGCCCGCGCCGTACTGCATGGTGGCCGTGAGGGGCGGAAGGGAAAGCCCCCGGGCCTGCTTGACGGCGCCGAGTGAAAGCCCCCCCTTTTTCATGGGGTTTTCCACGGAGGAGTTCAGGCCGAGGTCCTTGAACACGGCGTTGGTGCGCCGGACGGTTTCCTCCACCAGGGACTCGTAGGAGCGGCCGATCTGCCCCAGAAGGGCCGCGATCTTGTCCTCCTCCTCGCGGGCGAAGCTCACCACCTGCGGGTTGACGGACTCCGCCATGTGGCCGTCCACGGCGTTTTTGAGGTCCGCGAAGGCGGCGTAGAGAACGGGGGAAATCCCCTCGCCTTGCCCGGCGTCCTCCCCCGGGGGCGAGGCCTCCGCCGCCTTCCCGCCGCAGGTCGGCAGCGCTGGCGAGTGGCGTTCGATGAAGGCCCAGGTCTCGGGGAGTATCCTGCCGTAGCGGTCGTCGAAGAAGCGGTCCACGTCCCGGGCCACCTCCTGGCGCGCCCCGGCCACGGCCCCGGCGATGGTCTGGCGGATCATGGCCCCGGCGCGCTCCAGGTAGACGCCTTCCCGTTGGATCTGGGTGAGGAAGGAGGCCGCCTGCGCGGAGTCCTTGGTGAGAAGCTCGCGGTGGATGTTGACCCACTGGCTGGCGTGGCTGATCCAGAAGGAGAGGCGCTGGGCGTGGCTTTTCAGGAGCAGCGCCGCGCGGTCGCGGGTGAGGCGCTCCCGGAAGTTTTCCTCGAAGCGGCTGGCCTCCATGGTGGACAGCGCCGCCATGTCGGAGTCGGCCCGCCACTGGGCCAGGCGCGAGCGGTCCTTGACGCCCAGGGAGTCCTCCACCAGGTGAAAGAGGCGGAAAAGGGCCGAGAAGGCGTAGATGTCCGGCTCCGGCTTGATGAGGGCGATCTCGGAGGCGGTCTTCCGCACCAGGGTGCGCAGGGCCGCCACGCTCTCGTGCTCGGAAAAATCCACGTTCACCACGAAGAAGATGTTCTCGCAAAGGCCCATGCGACTTAGGAGCGTGAGGAAGCGTATGTCGGCGCGGCGGAGCCCCGTGCGGCTTGAAACCACGTAGACGATGACCTGGGTCTTTAGGAGGTAGTCCTCGATCATGGCGAGGTGGAGCGGGTTGGGGGAGTCGCTTCCCTGGCAGTCGGCCATCTCCACCTGGGCCTCCAGGTGCTGGGAGGGAAGCGTCACGCATACGTCCCGAAGGTAGACCGCAAGGCTCTCGTCCCCCACGAACACCTTGTGGCCGGCGAAATCGTCCCCCGAAAAGACATGGGTTTGGGGCGCCTCCCCCACCCAGTCCCGGACCCTTGCGTAGCCCGCCAGGAGCCCCGCCATCACCACCGAGTCGGCGCTGCGGGTCGCGCCCGCGATGAGGCGGTCGCGGTCCAGGCGCGCCAGGGCCTCCGAAAGCTCGCGGCGGTCGCGCTCGCGCCTTATGTCTGGCCGCCCGCCCTCGGGCCGCCAGTTCCCGCACGGGAAAAGCGCCGTCGCGCGGGCAAGCTCCTCGTTGACCTCGTTCCAGCTTTTGAAGTCGAGGCTCGCTGAGAGGGTTTCGCCCTTCCTTATGCGGGTCACGATGGATGTGACCACGCCCGCGCCGCGCCGTAGGTAATCCGCGCCGAAGAAGGAGTTGACGAAGGTGCTCTTGCCGCTTTTTATGGAGCCCACCACGGCCACCCTCAGCACCTGCTCGGAAAGCTGCCGCCTCATGACCTCGATGCCCGAAAGGGCCTCGGTGAAGGGCCGCTCGGATACCGACGGAATGGCCGCGGCCGCCCGGAAAACCCCGGAAAGCCCCTCGGCCGCCGCCAGCAGCCGATCCTTCGTCTGGGTGAATCCTTGCATCGTCTCGCTTTTCATCTTCTTGATCCGTAATGGGGACGGGCCGTCCGTCCATTCCACCGGGCGAAGTTAAAAGCACGTTAAGGCCGCGAGTTCAAGCCCAATGTAGACCGGCCCGTAAGACCGACGGCTTGCGGGGGAGGGGGGAGGACCTTTTCTATGAAAAGGTCC
>JAKAGN010000210.1 GCA_021815525.1 Deltaproteobacteria bacterium | reverse complement strand
CGCTCCGGGCGCTTCACCGACCGCGACACCTACGACAACATAATCCGCGACGCGGCCGAAGCCTACAACCTGGATTTCTCCCTCATCAAGGCCGTCATCAGCGTGGAGTCGGGCTTCAACCCGCGCGCCGTGTCGCCCAAGGGCGCCCGCGGCCTCATGCAGGTCATGCCCTCCAACTTCGCCTCCCTGGGCATAGACGACCCATACGATCCCCGCGAAAACATAATGGGAGGCTCCAAGTACCTCGCCCGGATGCTGGCCACGTTCAACAACGACCTGGACCTGGCGCTGGCCGCCTACAACGCCGGGCCCGGGGCCGTCAGCTCCGCCGGCTGGCGCATCCCCGACATCCCCGAGACACAGAGCTACGTCCGCCGCGTGAGGTCCGTTTACGTGGCCTACCAGGACCGCCAGGGCGGCCAGACCGCCACCTTCAGGGCCGACGGCTCGCCGGTTGCGGCCCCCGAAACCACCCTCGCGGACTCCGGCCAGTAACAGCAAGCTGCGTTCAAAAAGCAAAAGACCGCCTCCGGCGGCCGGGGAGACTACGTCCCCCCGGACCCCCGATAATGGCTCCGCGTGCTGCGCACGCTCCGCAAGTTTGGAGGGCTTCGCATTCTACCACCCGGAGCCTGGTGGGTTGGGAAAAGTGGACTGCGTATAGATCAGTCAAAGCCCGGATATTCTGTTTTTGAACGCAACCTGGTATAAGAGCCGGCCGTGACTTGAAATTGTTTCCGGATTTGAGAGGGAAAAAACCGCTTCATGACCTTTGACGAGCTTTTGCGCCTTCCCGTGAAGGGCTTCATGGAAGACCACGAGGCCCGCCGCCTCTTCGAGCTGGGGCTTGCCGCCGCGCCCCTGGGGCCGTGCCTCGAGATCGGAAGCTACTGCGGAAAATCCGCCCTCTTCCTGGGCGAGGCCTGCCGCAGAAGCGGCGGAATCCTCTTTTCCATCGACCACCACCGGGGCTCCGAGGAGCAGCAGCCCGGCGAGGCCTACCATGATCCGGAACTGGTGGACCCCGCCACGGGCCTTGTCGACACCTTCCGCTTTTTCCGCCGCACCCTGGACCTGGCTGACCTCACCGGCGCCGTGGTCCCCATCGTGACCCAAAGCCGCGTGGCCGCGCGCGCCTGGGCCACGCCGCTGTCCCTTGTCTTCATCGACGGCGGCCACACCTTCGAGGCCGCCGAGACCGACTACGTCTGCTGGAGCGGCCACGTGAAGCAAGGCGGGCTTCTGGTCATCCACGACATTTTTTTCGATCCCGCCGCGGGCGGCCAGGCCCCCCGCCACGTCTACGAGCTGGCGCTGGCCTCGGGGCTTTGGGAAGAGCTTCCCATGACGGGCACCTTGGGCGCCCTCCGCCGCCGTCCGGCCGCGTAAAAACGCGATCTGCGTGCGTTCGCGCTTCACCTCGCGCTCGGTCACGTACAACAGTACGCTCCCATCGCGCTCGGTTCGCGCGCCTTGCATCTCATCGTTTTTACGCGGGCGGCCGGGCGGTGCCATACGGCGTGATCGGCACGTCCGCGCCACAATTTGCCGGGTCCTCTCGCTGCTCGGTCACGTACAACAGTACGCTCCCTTCATTGGATTTTCGCGCGCCTTGCATTTCATCGTTTTTATCCAGGCGTTATATCCAGCCTTGCATATCACCGTTGTTACGCGGCCGGGGGCGCAAACGCGCACCGCGGGCCATGTAGGGCTTCACATTCGGCCGGCCAACACCCGTCAACCCGAAGATGGGCCCATCTATTGCCGCGCGTGAAACGGAACAAGGCCGATGGCCCCGAGGCACGCCGAAGCCCCCACGAGGGATAGCCACACCGCGCATTCCGGGATTCCCAGAAGAGCGGCCGCCACGGATCCGGAGCAAAGGGCGCCGAGGCCGGCTCCCAAAAGGTCCGCCGCATAGATGAGCCCCGCCCCCCTCGTCCCTCCCCGGGAGGCCGCCACCAGGAGCGGAAACGAGGAACCGGTTCCCAGGCCCGATAAAAAAGCCAGGAGGAAATAGGCTGGAATCCATGCCGGTGGACCGAGCAGGGAGAGGGAAACTGTGGCTTGAAGCAACAGGGCCGCAAGGAGCCGATTGCGGGACCTTTTGTGCTGGAGCGCGGCGAGGCGTGAAAACCACATGCTCCCTGCCGCCAGGCCAAGCATGAAAAAGGCCGAAAGAAACCCGATGTGGCCGAACAGGGTTCCGAAACGAACCGAGAAGGTCAGTAGCAGGAGGACCGAGAAGCCCATGGAGGCGAATCCCGAGGCGAAGGCCGAGAATAGTGCTCCTTTTTTCTGTTTTCGGAACAAGACGGCGGCCGGCGGAAAAAGGAACGGAAAGATGAAAAACCAGCCGGGATGAACGTGGAAAAGAGCCTTGGCGGCCTTGCGGAGCGGGCTCTGGCGCTCATAAAGCTCTTCCTCCAACCTTGCGAGAAAACCTCTTGGATTGAGGTCCCGGTTGGGGAGAAGGCCCGGCGAGAGTGTATCGGCGCTTCGTGACAGGAACGCGCCGGAGACCGGCAGGTTCCGGCCGAAAAGCGCGTCCCAGTAGGCCGTCTTGCCCGGGTCGGAGTCGCCCGAAAAAAGTTTGAAGCGTGAATCCGTGGAAGCAACGAAGATGACGGTGTCCCCCGGTATCATGAATATCTTCCCGAAGAAGGGCGTGAGGGTCTTTTTGAGGCATGCCAGGTATTCGAGGTTGGATGGCGACGGGTAGAGGGACGAGGACTCCACGCCGAAAACTAGAATCCCGCCCTCCTTGAGATGCCGGGCGACGTCCCGGAAAAATTCGGATGTGGTGAAGCGGTTTGCGGCCAGGCTGTCGGCGGGCGGCTTGGCCACCACGACGGCATCGTATGTCTCCAGGCTCTCGTGAAGATAGGTGCGTTCATCCTCCCGGATGAAGGCGCCGAACCCGGCCGGCGGTGAAAAGCCGAAGCGGGTGGAAAAACGCAGCGCCCGCTCGTCGCGGTTTTCCACCAGGGTCACGCGGATTTTTCCGTTGCGCGAGAGCCTGCCGGGAAGCGTTGATGCGCTTCCGCCGATTACCAGTATCCGCCCGGCGGCTGGCTTTTCCGCCAGGGTCACGAGACAGAGCCGCTCGGCCGCCCTGTCGTCCCCCCTCGTGGCCGCCAGCGCCCCGTTTTCGTAAAGGCTCGTCTCCCCCCCTATGGATATCGCCTCCAGGTAAGCGGTCGACGTGGACGAGGCCGCGAGGAAGTCCACGCCCGGCCAGCGCAGGCGATGGGCCAGGCGATCCGGCGCGCCCCACAGCCCGGCAAGGAGAAGGGCCAGGGCCAGGCCTGCCGTGATCCTCCGCCGTATTCCGCTGGATTGTGTCGCCGCGCAGGCTCCGCACAGGAAGGATGCGAGGCCGAGGGCCAAGCCCAGCGGCTCGCATCGGGGAAAAAGAACGAGGGTCACCAGGATGGTTCCCAGCCCCCCTCCCGCCGATTCCATGCCGTAAGCACGGCCGGCCGTATTCTCCGCGGCCGGTCGTTTTTCATTCAATACCGCCACTGCGAGGGGGAACACGCATCCCGAGCAGAACGAGAAGAACGAAGGTGAAAGGATCGCCAGGAGAACGATATCTGTGAGGGGGGGAATTTCGAGTGGGCTGTCCACGGCGCCCCCGCGCGCGGCGGCCATGGCGAGGACGGTCAGGGGCAGGCAAAGGGCCAGAACGATCAGGCAGCCGTCAAGAAGCCCGCGCGTTCCGCCTCCGGACCGAGCCATGCGCCCGCCCAGAAAGGCTCCCAGGCCGGTCCACGCCGGAAAGAAGGCCATGGCGAAGGCCGCGCAAATTTCGTTTCCCCGGGAAAAAAGAAGTATCTCGCGCAGGAGCAGGACTTGGCCGCTGACGGAAAAGGCGCCGTAGGCAAGGAGGTATGGAACCGGCGATCCGTGCTTGTGTCCGTTCAAAAGGCGCCCCCGGAAGCCAGCGGATGTTTTTTATCTTTTCAACGCGCCTTCCAGCGTAAGCATCCGGCGCTTGAGATCTGTTCCGCCTCCGAAGCGGCCGATGTCGCCGCCCGCGCGCACCACCCGGTGGCAGGGGATGAAGACTGGGACGGGGTTTTTCGCCACCACGTTCCCGGCGAAGCGCGCTCCCCGGGGGAAGCCCGCGGCAAGGGCCACCTGGCCGTAGGTGCGGGTCTCGCCCCGGGGGATGGCCGCCACAACGCGCAGCACGCGCCGGGCGTTTTCGGAAAGGCCGGAAAGGTCGTAGATATCCATCTCCGGAGGCGCCGGAGCGCCCTCGAAGTAGGCGGCAAGGAGCCCCGCCACCCGGAGCGCCCCCGGGTCCGGGCTCTCCTCGCGGGCAAGGGACGAAAAGCCCGGGGGAAGGTTGCCGGGAAGGAAGACCTCAACGATTGTGAAGGGATGGATGCGGTAGACGAGGCCGGCCTCGCCCGCGGCCGTGGGGGCGGGAAGGGCGAAGCGGCCGCTAAGCGGGCTGGCGGATTCGCGGGTGGACGCCTTCATTGTCATTGGGCCGCCTTCTTCATGCGCTGGCCGCAGTTCTTGCACTCGCGGGCCGGAAGCTGCCTGGTTCCGCAGTGGGGGCAGGCGGTGGTCTTCCAGGGGCCCTCCACCCGCGGCTCCCTGGGTTCGGTCTCGGGGTCGGCCGCCACCACCGTCACCTCGGCCCCGGCCCGGATGAGGGCGAGCCGCAAGGTCATGGCTGTTTCCTTATCCGCGTTGGCCATCACCACCGTGGCCTCGTCCATGAGGAAAAGCTCCGCCTCCTCCCCGGAAAGCCCCAGGGCCGCCCCCATGCGGCCGCGCACCTCGATGGGGTCCCGGCCCTCCATCACGCGGCCCTCGTAGATCACGTTGTAGCGCTTTTCGTTCATTTCGCCCTCACGTGAAAAGCGGCTGGAGGGTCATGGCGAAGCCGATGTCGCCCGTGATCTTCAAAAGCCCCCCCATGAACATGGAGACGGGGTTGTTCTTCCTGGCGAAGAGCTGGCGCGCGTTTTCGATGGAAAGCCGAAACTCCGCCTTGGGGGAGCTTGCGCCGTTGAAGACCGCGGCGATCCGGGAGACCGAGCCGTTCTCGTTTTCTAGGTGAAAGACCGCCTCGCCCCGGATCTTGGACAGGGCCTCGTAGCGCTCCCGCTTCAGGTTTTCGGGGAGCATGAAGAGCATGTCGATGTTCTTCGGAATGATCAGGGGCGCGATGTCGGCGAGGGAAAGCGAGATCCGCGCCGTGGGGTTACTAAGGTCGCCCTCGCGGGCGCTGACGCTCACCCCGTTCTCGGCGGTGAATGCGTACTTCTTGCCCTCGATTTGAAGGACCATGCTGGCGCTGGTGCCGCCCAAATCGCTCCCGGCCCCGGTCAGGGCCAGGAACACGGTGGCCGCCTTGGGCGCGGCTTCAAGGAGAATCTCATCGAGGTCGAAGCTTAGGTTGATGATGGGTCCGCTCATGTGCGCCTCCTGAATTGATGGTTCAATCGCCGGATGTCGAATAAGCTGTTTTAACCCATACGAATTGAAAGTTTTTTGGGGGGGATGAGGGGAGGGGGTGCGGGGGAGGGGGGAAGGGGAGACCCTTGTTTCACAAAGGGGCCTCCTTCCCCCCTCCCCC
>JAKAGN010000209.1 GCA_021815525.1 Deltaproteobacteria bacterium | reverse complement strand
CGTGGACCGTGGCCTCGCGGCCGAGATCGTCGGCAAGGATGCGGCGTATGAAGGCCTTGCGGGAGTGGCCCACGAGGACGGGGACGCCTATCGCGTCGAAGGCCGCGATGTTGCGGACGAGCGCCAGGTTGTGCTCGATGGTCTTGCCGAAGCCGATGCCGGGGTCCACCAGGATGCTATTTTTACCGATTCCGGCGGAGACGGCGCGGGAGACGGCATCGGAGAGGTAGGCCGCGACCTCGGCCGTGACGTCCTTGTAGCTGGGCGAGACCTGCATGGTCTTGGGGTTTCCCAGCATGTGCATGAGGACCACCGGGACCTTGCGGGAGGCCGCGAGGGCGGTCATCTCCGGGTCGTGGGTAAGCGCCGAGACGTCGTTTATGATGCGCGCCCCGGCATCCAGCGCCGCGCGGGCGGTTTCGGCCCGCATGGTGTCGACGCTGACGGGTACCCCCGAGCGCGCGGCAAGCTCGCGGATAACCGGGACCACGCGGCGGATCTCCTCTTCCGTGGAAACCGGGTCGGAGAAGGGCCTGGTGCTTTCGCCGCCAACGTCAAGGATGTCCGCGCCGGCCGCGGCAAGCTCCAGACCGTGGGCCACGGCGAGGTTGGTATCGAAGAAGCGGCCGCCGTCGGAGAAGGAATCGGGGGTAACGTTCACGATCCCCATGATCCGTGGTTTTTCGCCCAGCACGAGGGACCAGCCGTCGCCTTTCAGTGTGTAGCGGGTCATGGGGTTTCGGGGGCCTTTTCAGCGTCCTTGGGGATGGGCCGGTTCTTGACTGGAAGCTCGGATCGGAGCGTTAGGATCAGGGCGTCCAGCTCGGAGCCCATGATGGTTTCCTTTTCGATCAGAAGGTCCGCGAGGCCGTCTAAGACGTCGCGGTTTTCGGAGAGGATGGCGCGGGCCTTTCCGAAGGCGTCCATGATGAGGTCGTGGACCTCCTTGTCTATGGCTTGCGCGGTCTGCTCCGAGTAGTCGCGGGGGCGGCTTATCTCGCGGCCCAGGAATATCTGGTCCTCGTCGCCGTGGGAGTATGAGAGCGGCCCCAGCGCCTCGCTCATGCCCCAGTCGCGCACCATGCGCTGGGCTATTTCGGTTGCGTGCTTGATGTCGCTGGAGGCTCCGGTGCTCATCTTGCCGTAAACGATCTCCTCGGCGGCGCGGCCGCCCAAAAAGACCGCAAGCTCGGCCGCCAGGTGCTCACGGAAGGTCAGGTCCCGCTCGTCGGGGAGGAGGAGCGTGACCCCCAGGGCGCGGCCGCGGGGGATGATGGTGACCTTGTTCACGGCGTGGGCGTCCGGCAGGAACCTGGCCACAAGGGCGTGGCCGCCCTCGTGGTAGGCGATGGCCCGGCGGTCCTCGTCGGTGAAGACCTTGGACTTGCGGGCAAGGCCCATGGAAATCTTGTCCTTGGCGTCCTCGAAATCGGCCATGCCGATCTTGTCCTTGTCGGCCTTGGCCGCAAGGAGCGCCGCCTCGTTAACGAGGTTTTCGAGGTCCGCGCCCGAAAATCCCGGCGTGGCCCGCGCCAGGAGCCCGGTGTCAACGTCGTCGGCGACGGGGGTCTTGCGCATGTGGACGGAAAGGATTTTTTCGCGGCCGCCGATGTCGGGAAGGGGCACCACCACCTGGCGGTCGAAGCGGCCGGGCCGCATGAGGGCCGGGTCCAGGACGTCGGGGCGGTTGGTGGCGGCGATCAAGATCACGCCCTCGTTGGACTCGAAGCCGTCCATTTCGACCAAAAGCTGGTTCAAGGTCTGCTCGCGCTCGTCGTGGCCGCCGCCTAAGCCCGCGCCGCGGTGCCGGCCCACGGCGTCGATTTCGTCTATGAAGATGATGCAGGGGGCGGCCTTCTTGCCCTGGAGGAATAGGTCCCGCACCCGGGAAGCGCCCACGCCCACGAACATTTCCACAAAATCCGAGCCCGAGATGGAGAAGAAGTGGACCCCGGCCTCGCCCGCGATGGCGCGCGCCAGCAAGGTCTTGCCGCTTCCCGGGGGGCCCATCAGGAGCACGCCCTTGGGGATGCGGCCCCCTAAGCGCGTGAAGCGCCGGGGGTCGCGGAGGAACTCCACGATCTCGGAAAGCTCCTCCTTGGCCTCGTCCACACCCGCCACGTCCTCGAAGGTGACCTGGCCGCTCTGCTCGGTCATGAGGCGCGCCCGGCTCTTGCCGAAGGAGAGCGCCTTGCCGCCGCCCGACTGCATCTGGCGCATGAAGAATATCCACACGCCGATAAGGACCAGAAGCGGCAGCCAGTTGTAGAGGATGAGCTTTAGGTGGCTCTCGGTCTCGGGCTTGGCCTCTATGCGCACCCCGGCTTCCTTGAGGGTGGGCACCATGTTGTCGTCGGACGGGGCGTAGGTGTAGAAATGCTTGCCGTCCTTGTCCTGGCCGAAAATCTCGCGGTTCCGGATCACCACGGACGCCACCTGGCCCTTTTCAACCATGGCGAGAAAGTCCGAGTAGACCAGCTGCCGCTCGTCGGAGGCCTTGCGGTCGAACACCTGGAAGAGGCCGATCATGGCCACCAGGATCACGAGCCACAAGACCACGTGGCGTACATTCAAGACGATGCTCCTCCCATTTGGCGGCCGAATAAAACCGATCTTTCCATTAAAAACAAAGTGTTGAGGCCAAGCGCACTCGCGCCGGCGATCCTTCCCGGATCCATGAAAAATATTATAATAATCTCTCAGGGTAAATCAACGAGCCGGGGGAAAATTCCGCCCGACCCACAACGCCCGCGTGCTCATTTTTTCCGCAAGAAGCTTTCGGTTTTTACCAGCCTGTACTTGGTGAGGTAATAGAGATACTTGAAGCCGTCCCACCAGGCGATTTTTTTTCCTTCCTTGTTGGTGCGCGGCCGGTAGCCGATGGGCACCTCGTCGATCCGGTGGCCCAGCCGGAGGAGCTTCGCGGTTATCTCCGGCTCGAACTCGAAGCCCACGCAGCGTAGCTTGAGACTTTTCAGGATGTCCCCGCGGATCAGCTTGTAGGCCGTGGACATGTCCGAAAGCCGCCCTCCGTACAGGAGGTTGGTGTAGGCCGTCATGATCTTGTTGGCCGCGATGTTGGCCGGGGAGGCGTTGGCGAAGCGGAGCCTGCCGCCCGCGAAGCGGGAGCCGTAAACCGCGGCGGCCCCGCTTTCCCGCATCTTCTCCACGATGAGGAGAATGTCAGCCGGGTCGAGTTCGAGATCCGCGTCCTGGATTATGACGTAGTCGCCGTCCGCGTACTCTATGCCGAAGCGGACCGCCGCGCCTTTGCCGAGGTTTATCAAGCTCGTGTGCCGGGTCACTATGTCGCTTCTGCCGTACTCCTCGATGAGCCGGCTCGTGCCGTCGGTGGAGCCGTCGTCCACCACTATGATCTGGGTCTCGTATGGAAACGGAACGGCCAGGAGCTTGTCGAGAACCTGCGTTATGGTGGCCTTTTCGTTGTAAACGGGAATTACTATGGATAGCTTCATGAGTCCTCTCGGAGGGCCGAAAGCTCGGCCCCGTGAACGTCTTGGAACAACCGGGGTTCGATTCCGATGATTCACGATACCGCCCGCCGCCCGGGGATGTCAACGACGTATGCCTATCCCCGCATTTTGGAGCGAAATCCTTGACTTCAGGGCTTGTTGCGGGTTAACTGACCTTCCCTGCACGGATTGTGACCCCTGGCGCAACCCCATTTCGAGGAGAAGATAACATGCCGGAATACAAAGACATCCGCGTCGAAATCGAAAACGGCGTGGGCATCGTGACAGTTCACCGGCCCGAGTCCATGAACGCCTTGAACACCAACGTCCTTTCGGAGCTTTCGGACGCGGCCCAGGCGCTCGGCGCGGACCCGGCCGTGAAGGTGGTGGTGATAACCGGCGCGGGCCGGGCCTTCGTGGCGGGCGCGGACATAAAGGAGATGAAGGACATGGACCTTCTTTCCTTCCGCACCTTCATAGCGAGCGGCCAGCGGGCGCTTTACGTCATCGAGACCATCGAAAAGCCAGTGATCGCGGCCGTGAACGGCTTCGCACTGGGCGGCGGCTGCGAGCTGGCCCTCGCCTGCGACTTCCGGGTGGCATCCGACAAGGCCAGGTTCGGCTTTCCCGAGGTGGGTCTCGGCATCTTCCCCGGCTTCGGCGGCACCCAGCGCGCGCCCCGCTTTCTCGGAAAGGGCATGGCCGCCGAGCTCATCTACACCGCCGCCATCATCGACGCGGCCGAGGCGCTGCGGATCGGTCTCGTTAACCACGTGTACCCGGCCGACTCCCTCATGGCCGAGACCATGAAAATAGCGAAGGCCATAGCCTCTCACGGCCCCATCGCCGTGTCCCGGGCCAAGACCGCCGTCAAGATGGCCGGTGACACCACCATGGAGGCGGGGCTGGCCTTCGAGCGCGAGGCCATGGTGGTGACCTTCGCCACCAAGGACCGCTACGAGGGCATGAGCGCCTTTGTGGAAAAGCGCAAGGCCGTGTTCAAGGGCGAGTAGAGGAAAGGATTCTCGGGGGAGGGTTCAGCCTGACTAAAAAACGCGATCCGCTGTGTTGCGCTTCGTCTTGCGCTTGGGTCACGTATGAACGATACGCTCCCTTCGCGCGCGACTCGCGCGCCTTGCGGCTCATCGTTTTTAGCCAGGCTGAAATTTGCCCTCCCCCGCGCCCCCTCCCTCACCCTTTCCAAAACACTTTAAATATCAAGTTATTATAGCCTTCTAAACATTTTCGCCCTCAATATTTCCCTTCAATGACCCCGTGGCTTCTATTTGAACCCGTGACCCGATAACGCATGGAGGCGGAAAATGGACGTTCCCATCGTGTGCCCCAAGTGCGGCCGGTCTAACCTTTCGCTCGCCGCGGGTGAAGCCGCATGCCCGGGATGCGCGGCCCTCTTTACCGTGGAAAACGGCGTGCCGGACCTCGTCCCGGAGCTTTCCTTCAAGCGCACCTTCGCCCAGCGCTTCATGGAGGCCGCCTGGGTCGTCTCCATCTACGAAAGCCGCCTGTGGCGCAAGGGCCCCTTCTTCACGCTGCTGGCCGGGGTCACCTTCGGCAAGGAGTTCGCGGCGGTCATCGACTCGGCGGCGCTTCCCCCGGACGGCCGGCTCCTCGACATCGCCTGCGGCCCCGGCATCTACACCCGGCCCTTCGCGCGCGCCGTGCCCCGCGGCCGCGTTGTGGGCTTGGACCTCTCCCGCCCGATGCTCAACTACGCCGCCAAGGCCGCGGCCCGCGAAAAGCTGACGAACGTAAGCTTCGTGCGCGCCAGCGCCATGTCCCTGCCTTTTCCGGCGGGCTCCTTCGACGCCATCAACCTCTCGGGCGCGCTCCACCTCTTCCCCGACCCGGCCCTTGCCCTCTCCGAGGCCTCACGGGTGCTGGTCGAAGGCGGCCGCCTCACCGTGGCCGCCGTCTCCGAGGGCCGGGGCATCCTCCCGGCGCTTCAATCCGCCGCCGCCGGGCTCATGGGCATCCGCGCCTTCAAGCCGGACGAGCTGGCCGTCATGTTCCGCGCCGCGGGCTTCACCGACGTGCGCCCGGTGCTTGCCACCGCCCGATGGATGATAATGCGGGGGGTGAAGGCATAAGAGAAGGATTTGCGGGGGAGGGAGGGGGGCCCCTTTTTGAAA